>CANPWS010000028.1 GCA_947584955.1 uncultured Bacilli bacterium
CCAAACATTACTCAAGAAGAAATGTCTAATTTACTTGGAGTTACTTCAAGAACAATTAGAAATCATATAAAATATCTGGTTGATAATGATTATATTGAAAGAATTGGTGCTGATAAAAATGGAAAATGGAACGTTATTAAAAAAGGAAGTGAAAAATAATGACTGATTTGGAACAAAAGAAAGCAGCTAAAGAGTTTTTTATAAGATGGAAAGATAAAGGCTATGAGAAAGGTGAATATCAAAAATATGGGATGGATTTACTTGAAAACGTATTATGAGTAGGTAATGCAGTTGATTTTATTCACTTTGAAGATACAGTTCATATTGATAAAGCAACAGGTTTTATTGATGGATTTATTGATAAGACAAAAGTTTTAATTGAACAAAAATCAATGGATAAAGATTTAGGAAAAGAATATTATCGCTTATCATTTTTAGTAGATACCAAAAATGAACAATCACAAAAAGATTTAAATGAATTAAGAGATAAATTAAATGAAGCAGAAAGTTATAAAAATGAGAAAACAAGAAATGAAACGATTATATTTATTCATTAACTAGAAATTTATTGTTAGCATTATATCCATCGCATTTATTATTTAATGGCATAATTACAATTGCAAATAAAATAATTCATATAAATGAAGATTCATTTGTTACAAAAGTAAATAATCTACAATATAATAACTGTTATAGACAGTTATACTATACATTTGAAAATTAGATTTGTAAAACAAAATAATTCATGGTATCATTTCAAATAGAAGTGATACCTTTTATTATAGTAATATTCATATACTAATAAATTAGTAAGATTTTACTCAGGTGCAGATGGATTAAAAACAGGATATACAGGAGAAGCAGGATACTGTCTTACAGCTACGGCTATAAAAAATAATATGAGATTAATAACAGTAGTTATGAATGAACCAACATCACAAATAAGAAATAGTGAAACAACACAAATGTTAGATTATGGATTTAATATGTATTCAGTAGAACAAATATTAGATACAAAAAATACTTTACAATTAGAAAAAGTAGAACTTGGAAAAGAAGAAATGGTTGGAATTATACCTACAGAAGAAGTAAAAATATTAAATAATAATACAAAAGAAAAAAGAGTAGTAAATTATGATATTAAAGTAGATACTATAAAAGCTCCTATTAAAGTTGGAGATGTCGTAGGAAAAGTAGATGTAATAGAAAATGGCAAAGTAATAAACTCAGTAGATTTAACTGTAAAAAACGATGTAGAAAAAGCAAATATTTTTACAATATATTATAGAAATATTAAAAATATGTTAAAAGGATTTTAAATAAAAATTAATATAGATAAAAATGGTATATACCCAAAAATAAAAAAAACCATTAAAATTTCTATATTAATTTTTTTAAAATATAATTATATTTATAATTAAAAAGCCATATTTATAAAGGAAAAAATAAACAAAAAATAAAAATACTTGTATTTTTTTACTTTTTTAGTATAATATTTAGTACTATAAAAGAAGGGAAAGTTTTGATTAATGAAAGAATTAGATATTGAAAAATTATTATTACAAATGACCGAAGATGATTTTGATAATATTAAAAAAATAAGAAAAGTATTTGGTTCGTTATCTTATCAAGATGAAAATTCAATATCCATATTACATATATTAGTAAAACAAAAATATAACGAACAAAAATGTTTACTTGCAATAAGATCATTACTTAAATTTGGAATTAATCCTAATTTAGAAGATAATAACTCTAAATGTAATTTCATACAAATTGCTATTTATAATGGTTATAGTAAAGAATTTATATTAAAAGTTATAAAAGAAGCTTTAAAATATAATTTAAATGTAGGAAAAATATATGGCAGTAAAATTATAGATAGAGTAAGTTTTCATAATATTTATGAAAAAAATGTTATAAATATTTATAATCTATTATGTAATTTTAATTTGAATACTTATGATAGTAACTATTTAAATGATTCTAATATAAGTAACTATATTAATAGAATGGGGTATAATAAATTGAAAAAATCGAAAGTAAATGCTTTAAATAATGAATTAAGCAAAAATAATTATCAAAAATATGAAGAAATAAAAGAAAAAGAATTAAAAGAAAAAGAATTAAATAAATTAAATGAGTTAGGAATAATTTTAAATAAAAAAAATTATTATTCTAATTTAGCATTGGGCCGTGAAAATGAATTAAAAGAAATAATGGTTTCTTTAGCACAAGATAAAGTAATGCCTTTATTAGTTGGAAAATCTGGTGTAGGTAAAACTACTATCATTGATGAATTAGCTTATAGAATACAAAAAGATCAAGTACCTGACTTTTTAAAAAATAAATTAATATTAGAAGTTAATCCTAATAATTTAGTTGCAGGTTGTAAATATGTGGGGCAGTTTAATGAAAAAATGAAAACACTTTGTGAATTATGTAAAAAATATAATGTTTTATTATTTATAGATGAATTACATAATATTTATGGCGTAGGCTCTACAGAAAAAAGTGATGTAGATATGGCAAATATATTAAAAAGTTATATTGATAGAGATGATTTAAAAGTTATTGGTACTACTACAGATTATGAATATGAAAAATTCTTTGCTAAAGATGCTTTAAAGAGAAGATTTGAAAAAATATATATTGAAGAGCCTTCTGAAAATATATTATATGACATAGTAGAAAAAGTAATTGATGATAACCTTAAAAAAAATAATTTAATTTTTAAAGATGAAGAAATAAAACAAAAAATTATAAATATATTAATAAAATATACAGAAGATAGATATAGAGTTTATAATGATAAAATGAATAATCCTCACTTAATAATATCAATTATTGATAAAGCTTTTGCTTATGCTAAAGTATTTGGTATTGACTATATGGAAAAAGATTTCTTTATAAGTAGTATTAAATCATGTGAAAGAATATATTCTTCGGCTCGTGAAAAAGCTATAAATGAGTTAGAAAATATAGAAAATAATGAAAAAAATATAAATAGTAAAATATTAAAGCTTGATTTTGTAAATAAAAGAAAAATGTAGGCATATAAAATTGTCTACATTTATTTTTATAATTAATAAAAAAGGCTAGTAAAACCTTATATTAAATTGCACGCATTCTATCAGCATTTTTATTTGGATTTTTTGGATCAATGTAATCAACAAATAAAATACCATTTAAATGATCTAATTCATGCTGAAAAGCTATTGCAAGTTCTTCACGAACACGGTATCTAATTTTATTTCCCTTTATGTCATATCCTTCCATTGTAACTCTAGCATATCTTGGAACAATTCCACATACTTCTCTGTTAACACTAAGGCATCCTTCACCTTCGGAAGCATAAATAAGTTCTTCGGAATGAGAAATTAATTTAGGATTTATCATAACATAATCTGCAAATTTTCCGTCTTCATATTCATAACATACAACAAAAAATCTTTCATTAATACCAAGTTGTGGTGCAGCAAGTCCCATTCCTGGTCTTAAATCATATTTAGTTGCATATTCTTCAATTTGACTTAGACGTAAATGTTCTAGCATATCATTTATTATCTTTTTATATTCTTTTGATATAGGAAATGTTACCTCTTTATTAGGAAGGCGAAGTCTTTTGTCTTTTTCATCTAATATATCTTTGGTCTTTAACATAAATTATTCCTCCCATCAAATAAATATTTTACCATAAAAAAAGAAAAAAGGGAAGAACCCTTTAAACAGCAACGCGGCTTCCAATTATTATTACTAATAATATGAATAAGACTAATATGATAGCTGCACCATATCCGTATCCTCCGCCATAACCATATCCACCATTATATCCATAATTAGGATATGCATATGAAGTGTTTCCACCACAGCCACAGCCTGAAGTGCCGCCACTGTATCCTCCGTAGTAATACATGATAACTTTACCTCCTTTTCATATCTAATATAGTTTATGGAAAAGATAAAATTTTGACATTACTTTTTAAATATTAGAGGAATAAATCTTTTTGTTATTTAAATATTTTATTAGTGTTATTAAAATTTAATTTAGCAATATTATTTAAAGCATCTTTACCATATAAAGAAATAATTTTTTTAGCAGTTTCATCAACTAAATCAGATGCTCCTTTTGGAATTTTCATATTAATCTTTTTACTTATTTTATCCATTTCTTTTAAGAAAATATATCTGCTTATCATACTAGCACAAGCAACAGATAAACATTTATCTTCAGCTTTTGTCATGAAAAAAATATTTTTAACTTGATTAGGTGAAGAATTTATATGATTATAATAACTTTTAGGTGGTTCAAATTGATCTACTACTATATAATCATATAAATATTTATTGTCTTTTATTAATTCGTATAATACTTTATTGTGTAAAACAGCTTTCATTTTATTCATATTCATATTTTGATTATAATATTTATTATATGTTTCATTATTGACAATAATTGTATGATATGGAATTTTTTTAATAATTTCTGGAACAATTTCTAAAATTTTTTCGTCAGTTAATTTTTTAGAATCTTTAACTTTTAAATCTAATAAAAAATCAATATTTTCTTTACTTACATAAGTAGCAGTAACTACAATAGGACCAAAAAAATCTCCTGTTCCAACTTCATCACTACCAATTGAGTTAATTCTAAGTGGTAAAGTTTTTTCGCTACTTTTTTCTTTTTCTTTTTCTTTTTTCTCTATGAGAGGATTATTTATACCTGAATTTATTTTTTCTGTTTCAATCCAAAAATCACTAGCTAAATCAGCATCTTTTCCTTGAAAAACAACTTTTCCTGATTCATATAAAGTTACTATAGTATCTCCATCAACAGCTTGAAAAATAGCGTAGGGTGGTGTTTTTTCTCTTTTTGAGTCTTCAAAAAAATTAATCATCTCTTCTTTTGTCTTATCACATACTTTTAATACTTTAGTAATTGCTTTTTGTTTCATTTTTACACCTCTTTGTTATATTTTAACATATTTTTCTTTATTTTTAAATTAATTTGTAATATAATAATGATAAGGAGGATTAAGATGCAGATAGTTGATATAATAATAATACTAATGATTATTTTAGGGGCTGTAGTAGGTTTTAAACAAGGATTTATTAGGAGAACAACTAGTTTTGTTGGTACTTTTGTTGTTGTAATAGCATCATTTATGTTAAAAAATCCTTTATCAGTAATTATGTATGAAAATTTACCATTTTTTGATTTTAGTACAACAATTAAAGGTGCTCAAGTAATAAATATTTTAATATATGAATTAATTGCTTTTGCTATTGTAGCATTAGCCTTAACATTTATACTCAGAATTATAATTACAGTAACAGGTATAATTGAAAAATTATTAAAGATGACAATTTTTCTTAGTTTTCCATCAAAAATACTTGGAATATTTGTAGGAGCATTAGAATGTTATGTTTATGTATTTTTAGTTCTTGTTTTCTTAAATTTACCAGCTTTTAATATAAAGATGATAAAAGAAAGTAATTTTGCTGACGATATTTTAAATAAAACTCCTATTTTATCGCCATTAGCAGATAAGACTGTAGATACATATACAGAAGTTTATAATATATTACATGATAATAATAACTTAAGTAATACACAGCTTAATGAAAAACTTTTAGATTTATTATTAGAAAAAGAAGTAATAACAGTAGAAAGTGCTCAAAAGTTAATTGATTCTAATAAAATATCTATTGATGATGTTAGTATTTTAGATAAATACAGATAGGAGAAAAGATAAATGATAAATTTAGAAAATGAAAATTTTAATGAGTTAATAAAAGAAAAAACTTTAGTAGATTTTTATGCTACTTGGTGTGGACCTTGTAAGATGTTAAGTCCAATTGTTGATGAAGTTTCACAAAATTCAGATATTAAATTTGTCAAGGTTGATATTGATAAACATGATAAGTTGTGCCGTGAATATAAAGTTATGAGTGTTCCTACTTTAATTTTATTTGAAAATGGAAAAGAAATAAAAAGAAGTGTAGGTTTTATACCAAAAGAAGAGGTAGAAAAATTTATTAAATAGTAAATAAAAGCTATAAGATGAAACAAGTTCTTATAGCTTTTAATATTATTTAGTAAATCTTTTGGCTTTTTTAAATTTATTATTAGTAGATTCTTGAAATGATTTTAAATACTGCTTTAAAAAATATATTTTATCAAGATTATTATTAAAAATCATATCACATAGTTCTATAGCTTCGTCTAAGTCAATTTTATTATAATTATCATAGTTTAAAAGTGTTTTATTAATTATATCTCTTTTTTCAATTTTGTAAGTATCAAATGCACTACTTTTCGAATAATTTAATAATTTAACAAAAAAATTAATATTATTTTGCCATATAATAGGATTTAAAGTTCCGTTAGGACATCTAAATTCAATTGTATTTTTATCTGCAATCTGTTCATAGTTGTAAGCATTTCCAAAATTTACAGCTTGAAATTTTGAATTATTAATGGTACTTACTATTTCTTTTAAAGTAAGATTGGTTAAATCATTAAATATTGAATGAAAATCTTTAGATAAAGGTTTAGCATATCTATTTAGATTTGGTCTTGATGTTAAAAAACTTCCATTAGAAAATCTAAAAATAATATTTTCATATACCATCCATATCTTTATAAAGTTTAACCATGAATCATAAGATGATCCTAATTCTTGAACTCCAATATGTATATGTCCTCCAGTATGTTCATCAGCTTGGGCATATTTATTAAGAAAATTGCACATTTTATTAATTTCTTCCCATGTTTTGGGACTATCATTTAAAATTGGAGATATTGCTTCAGCGCCTTTATTTAATGATATATCATAGCTAAAAGACCAATGTTTATATTTATCATCATCTATATAATAATTATCTATATTTTCAAAATTATTACTTATTTTTAAATCTAAATTTAATTTATCAAAAGCCTTTGTATGGCATTTTTTTAAAATTTGTTTTTCTATTATAGAAAGTGAGTAATACTTTTTAAAAAAATATTTAAATATTAACATTTCAAATTCTATTTCTATTCCAAAAGTTGTATCTTTATTAAAAGATAAATTATCTCTTAATTCTAAGTAATATTTTTTCATATTTAATAATAAATATTCTAAATCTTTTCTATTCATTTTAGATAAAATATCATTACTGTTAGGATTTATTATTTTAAAAATTTGTTCATTTTTTTCTGTATTATACATAAAATCCCCCTTTTTGCCAAATGATATATTATCACTTTTTCTATAAAAGTCAATAATTATATTTTTTATAGAAAATTTAAAAATATTTTGACAAATTACTACAAATATGATATTATATAGTGCCAGAAAGAAGGAAAAGGATTATGATAAGTTTAAAAGAATTACAATATGTTAGTAAATCTTCCGATAAAGCACCATATCCTGGTGATAAATATGCTTATGAAACATTGGAAAATATGATTGAAGCTTTTAATATTTATAAAAAAAATTATGAAGGAAAAGATTATAGTATAATTTTTAGTGATTCAGAAGAGTTAAATTTTCAAATTTTTGATTATAATATTTGCCATATGTTAGGAGTAGATTTTTCTTTTTTAGTAAATAATAATGAAAAGTTTTTAAGAGAAATTTTAAATTTAAAAAAAGAAAATGTTTTTATAAATTCTTATGAAGTTATATATAATATACTTCAAAAATATGAAGAAGTAATAAAATATGATAAATCAAATGATAATAGAGTAATAAATTATTATAAATCGAGAATTAAATGTGCTATTTTTAATAAAATGAATGAATTTGAAATGTTTAATTTTGGAAAATTGAATACAGAAAATAGTTCTAAAATTTTATATGTACAAAGTAATGAAGCAGTATGTCCTTACTTCTTGATAAGATTAAATGAAAATAATAAAGACAAAGATTTAAAATATTGTGTAACAAGTTTACTTGCACCAAAAGAAAATGAGTTACCAGCATATTTTGAATATAAATCTGCAATTCCAACACAAATGATTATTGATGATGGAATGAATAAATTAGATAAATTTGAATCTACACCAAGAGAAAAATTAAATATGTTAAATATGTACAAATCAATAATTTCTACTTATTCAATACCTGATAACTTAGATATAAGTGGTGATTATAAAGCAGTACTTGCTAGTTTAGATAATAAAAAAATATTAAAAAAATAAACAAAGATAATAAAAAAGAAAAAGAAAAGGGGTTTTAATTATGGTCGAAGTTATATTAGAGATTATTAAATTATTAAAAAATAAATATTTACTTAAATTTATGATAAAAGATAGTATAAATTTATAAATGGTTTACTTGGAGGGTTTATGGATAATAACATAGATATAGAAAATTTAAAAAATGATATAGAATTAATTGTAGAAAACTATAAAACTTTAAATAAAGAAGAAATAGCTTCAAAAAAAGAATTAGAAAAGTTAAAAAAGATTTTAGTATTATTAAATAATAAAGTTGAAGAAATATATAGTTTAAATACAGAAAGTTTTTGTAGTAAAGTACTAAAATATTTAAATAAAGATTTTTTAAGCTTTTTTGCTTTAATATTATCTTTTGCTACTATATTTATTTTAGATTCAATAAATGGATTAATAAATAGTAATATTTTTATTGATAATGTATTTATAATTACTAAATTAACTGCAGCTATATATCAAATTTATTTTGTAATTTCATCTTTAATTTCTACTATTAAAGAGAAAAAAAGAAGAAATATTTTGTTAAATGAAATTGATATAACTGAATTAAATCAAAATATAAAAAATAAAGAAGAGCAAAAAAAAGCTTTAGAAGAAAAATTAGTTAATATTAAAGATAATTTAAATAATTTAGATAAAGAGTATATAAATAAATTAAATTTAATAAATGAATATGAAGAAAAAAAAGAATTAGAGAAAAATAATATGTATTTATATAAAGATTACATTATCATTAATGAATATAAAGCAAAAAAGAAAAAAATGGAAAAAGAAAAAATAGATACTAAAAATTCTTAAGTAGTATCTATTTTTTAAAGCATATATAAATTATTGTCAGGTTCGTTATAAACGTTATTACTATTATTTAATGATTCTAACTTAGTTAATCTTTTGTGTAATTTTTCAATGTTATCTTCAATTTGATTAAGTCTATTTTCTAAATTATTATTTATAGTTTGAGTTTGATTTTGAAAGGGAAGCATCATCATGTTTGGCATATACATTTGAGGTTTAGGTATTTCTTGAGCATATCCATAACTATTATAAAACATGTCTCTATTATTCATCAAATTTATCCTCCAAATCATAATATTATATGTTTAATAATTGATGTTGGTTATTTGTTTTTAATAATTTTAATAAATTGACAAAAAATAACAAACATGATAATATATTGGCAAGAGTTTTTAAAAAAGTAGAAAGATGGTGCAATAGATGAAAAATGTTGAATTAAAAAATATAAAAGGTACAGTTGATTATTTACCACGTGAGCAAATGTTAAAAAATAAAATAACTTCTATTTTGGAGAGTGTATTTGAAAAGTATGGTTATCTTCCTTTGGAAACTCCTACTATTTGTTATTATGATTTGCTTGCTTCAAAGTATGCTGGAGGAGCAGAGATATTAAAAGAAGTTTATACTCTTACTGATCAAGGAGATAGGAAATTAGGATTAAGATATGATTTAACAGTTCCATTTGCTAAAGTAATAAGTATTAATAAAGATATTTCTCTTCCTTTTAAAAGATATGAAATTGGTAAAGTTTTTCGTGATGGTCCAGTAAAACTTGGAAGAATGAGAGAATTTTATCAATGTGATGTAGATGTTTGTGGTATAGATGGTAGATTAATTGAAGTAGAATTATTAATGATGGCTATTAACTGCTATAAAGAATTAAATATTGATATATATATAGAATGGAATAATCGCAAACTTCTTTCTGGTTTAATAAATGAATGTAATATAGATTTAGAATATGTTTCTAAAGTTATTTTATCTGTAGATAAACTTGCTAAAATAGGAGAAGATGGAGTAAGAAAAGAACTTGAGGGTTATAATATTGATAAAAGTAATTTAGATAAGTTATTTTCATATTTTAAACTGGATATTTTATCTTTGGAAGAAATGTTTAAAGATAGTGAAAATGAGTTATTAAAAGAAGGTTTGAAAGAAGTTATTGAATTTAATTCTTATATTGAAAAATTAGGATTAAAAGAATGCATTTTTACACCATATTTGGCTAGAGGACTTGAAATTTATACAGGAATAGTATGGGAAGTATTTGATAAAAAGCAAAGAATAACTTCATCTATTGGTGCAGGGGGACGATATGATAAAATAATTACTAATTTTATTAATGATGGCAATGTTTATCCAGCATTAGGTATGACTTTTGGTCTTGCACCAATTTATGAGATTTTAAATATGGAAAATAAAATGGAAAATTCTTTATATGATTTATTGATTATTCCTATGGATACTAATATTGAATCACTTTCTTTGGCGGAAAAATTAAGGAATAATGGTTTAAAAGTTTTGATAGAAATGAAAAAGAAATTAAATAAATCATTAGATTGGGCTAATCGAAATAATATTCCTTATGTTATTATTTTAGGTCTTGATGAAATTAAAGATGAAAAATTAAAAATAAAAGATATGAAAAATTCAGAAAATTACGAAGTTAAGATTGATGATATATCTAAAATGGTTGATATTATAAAAAATAATAATAATTTTTAATCTTGTAAATACCTCTTGAATAATGAAAATATGTATGGTAAAATTAGTACATAAATAAAAGTAGAAAGAAGGTGCTCCTCTCATGAAAAATATAATAAAAAATATGCATACATTTGTACGTAATGGGGGGGGGGCAGTTTAGATTAAATCTATCTAAAAAATATAATAAAAATAGCTATAGAGAAAATATCTATTTAATTAGATATTCTTTTCTATAGCTTTTTTGTGATTAAGGAAAGAGGTATAAAGTTATATGAAGAAAAGTAAAAAATATGGAATAGTTTTAGGAGTAAGTTTATTTATATTATTAATTACTGGTGCAACATATGCATATTA
>CANPWS010000029.1 GCA_947584955.1 uncultured Bacilli bacterium
AAAAATCAACCCGAACGGATTGATTATATATGTTAAGTTCAAACTATAAAAGTTCGAACAGAAACGTCACTGGAGGGCCCGATAGGATTTGAACCTACGCATCGAAGAGTTGCAGTCTTCTGCCTTACCACTTGGCTACGGACCCAAATAAACCCTTAAGCAAATATAATTTTACACTAATAACTATATTTTGTCAATTAGTGAAGTAATCTTTATATAATTTTTATAATAAATATTATGATAAAAAATTAAAAATATTAAATTAAACATAATAAAATTTCTTAAAATTAACGAAAAGATAATTAAAATTAAATTAAACATAGTGCAAAATTTTTATAGATATGATATAATTTAACTGTTAAAAACAAAAGAAGGAGATGTAAGTTATGGAATTAAAAGGTTCAAAAACAGAAGCTAATTTAATGGCAGCATTTGCTGGAGAGAGCCAAGCTAGAAATAAATATACTTATTTTGCAAGCAAAGCAAAAAAAGATGGATATGAACAAATAGCAGCAATTTTTGAAGAAACAGCAAATAATGAAAAAGAACATGCCAAAATTTGGTATAAACTATTAAATGGTGGTGAAGTATCAGATACAAAAGAAAATTTAAAAATGGCTGCCGAAGGTGAAAACTATGAATGGACAGAAATGTATGATGAGTTTGCTAAAGTAGCAAAAGAAGAAGGATTTGATCATATAGCATATCTATTTAGTGAAGTTGCTAAAATTGAAAAAGAACATGAAGAAAGATATAAGAAATTACTTAAAAATATAGAAGATGAAGTTGTATTTTCAAGTGAAGAAGATTGTATTTGGATATGCAGAAACTGTGGACACGTAGTAATAGGAAAGAAAGCACCAAAGGTATGTCCAGTATGCCAGCATAAAGAATCATTCTTTGAAAGAAAAGCACAAAATTATTAATATTAATAGGGAGATTATTCTCCTTTTATTTATAATTGCATATCTTTAAAATGAAAGGAGTAAAAATGTTAAAAATAAAAACAGATTCTAGAAAAGTAGAACAAGGAGATACCTTTGTAGCAATAAGAGGATACACATTAGATGGACATCAATACATAAAAGAAGCTATAAAAAATGGAGCCACAAAAATAATTTGCGAAGAAGGAGAATATGAAGTAGAAACACAGCATGTAGAAAATACTAAAAAATATTTAGAAACATATTTAAAAGAAAATTACGCAAAACGAATAAATGAATTAAATTTAGTAGGAGTAACAGGAACAAATGGAAAAACAACAACTTGTTTTTTAACATATCAAATATTAAATAAATTAAAAATAAAGACAGCATACATAGGAACAATAGGATTTTATATAGAAAATGAAAAAATAGAATTACCAAATACAACACCAGATATATTAACTTTATATAATTTATTATTACTAGCTAAAGATAAAGATTGTAAAGTTGTAATTATGGAAGTAAGTAGTCATTCATTAGAAGAAAATAGAATAGAAGGCTTAAAATTTGAAGTATGTGCCTTTACTAATTTAACTCAAGATCATTTAGATTATCATAAAACAATGGATAATTATTGCAAAGCCAAAGTTAAAATTTTAAATTATTTAAAAGAAAAAGGAAAAATAATTGTTAATGCTGATGACTCATATTATAAAAGTTTTCTATGTGACAAAGCCTTATTATTAGGAATAAATGGAAAAGATTATAAAATAGAATCATATGATTTAAAAAATACAAGTACAGATATTAAATTTAAAGTAAATGAAAAAGAATACAAAGTAACTACAAATTTAATTGGTAAATTTAATGTATATAACTATTTAACAAGCCTTGCTATTATCGAAAACTTAAATGTTAAAATAGAAGATATAATAAAAGTTACAAATAATATCTATGCTCCAGAAGGAAGAAGTCAAATAATAAAAGTAGGAAAAAGCATTGCAGTAATAGATTATGCACATACTCCAGATGCAGTAAGTAAAATAATTGCATCATTCAAAGAAGTAACTAACGGAAAAATTTTTATCGTAATAGGCTGTGGAGGAGATAGAGATCCTAAAAAAAGACCAATAATGGGAAATATATCTACAGAAGATGGAGACTTTGTAGTATTTACTAATGATAATCCAAGATGTGAAAATGAAGAAAAAATAATGAATGATATTTTAAAAGGTGTAAAAAAAGATAATTATATAGTAGAATATAATAGGAAAAATGCTATAAAACAAGCACTTGATATGTTAAAAGAAGAAGATACTTTATTAATACTTGGTAAAGGTCATGAAGACTATCAAATAATAGGAAGAGAAAAAAAACATTTATCAGACAAAGAAGAAGTATATAAATATAAAGAAGAAAATAATATATAATACTTCTTTTTATAAACTAGAAGTAAAGTTTATAATTTGACTATGCTAAACCCCTGGTTCCAGGCCACGTGCTTTAGCACGTAATTTCTTTTAGAACTGGCTGACAAATTAATTGTCATGTAGTATAATAGTAATCCAGAGGGTGAATGGTATGAGAAAAGGAAGTCACACGCAATATGACATACAATATCATGTGGTATGGACCACAAAATATAGATATGAAGTATTAAAAGGAAAAATATCACAGCGATTAAGAATACTGTTAATGCAAGGATGTGCAGCACGAGGGATTACTATTATACGTGGGAACATAACCCAAAATCACGTTCATTTATTAATAAGTTGTCCACCATCATTAGCGCCAGCTAAAATAATACAATATTTAAAAGGAAGAAGTTCAAAAATATTACAAGAAGAATTTCCAATGTTAAAAAAGAAATATTGGGGGCAACATTTCTGGAGTCCAGGATATTTTTGTAGAAGTGTAGGAACAGTTACACAAGATATAATAAAAGCATATATTGAAGATCAAACTGATGATATAGAAAAAACTTTCAAAATAACAGAATAGACTTTCAGTCTTTAGATCTGCTTTCAGCAGTTATATCAAGCCCTGTACTTTTAGTACAGGGTCGTTGACAAAAATATCTATAAATGTTAAAATACATTTCTGTAAGAAAAGAGGAAGTAAAATGAAAAGCTATATAAATTTAAAAAATAAATTAGATAAATTAGATAATGAACAAGAAACGACTAATCAAAAAATGATTGAAGCTTTATCTAGTATTTATAAAAAAATAAAAAATCAAAACAAAAAATTAAGTGAAATAGTTCCTCAAAATGTTGAAATAATATCAATGTCAAAATTAATTAATAGAATAGAAATAATAAAAACAGAAATACTTTCTTCCCCAATTAGTGAAATAAAAAAAATAGAATTATTAAAAGCAATTGATGAAAACTTAACTAATTTAAATGATATTAATTATACAAAAAAAGATATAACAAATAAAATAATAAAAATAGAAATATTATTACATCAAAGAAAAGAATATGTAAAAGAAAAATATGAAAAAGTAAAAAAAATAAACGAAAGATTAAATATTATAAATGAAAAAATTGAAAAGAATATCAAAGAAGAAAATTCCGATATAATTCAAAATAGTAAAGCTAACGATTTATATATTAATGAAATATTATCCTTAGAAGAAGAAAAAAAAGAAATAATGTTAGATAAAGAATTATGTGAAGATATTAAATTTTTATATAATTATGATATTACCAAAAAAGAAAAAAAAGTTGATAATGAAAATGTATATGAATTAGCAGATGATATAATAAAAAAACAAGTAGAAGAAGTAAAAATGTATCAAGATTTATCAAAAACAAAATTAGAAGAACTAGAATTAAAATTAAAAAAAGCATCAAAAGAGTATGTTGATGAATTTGACATAGTTTTAGAAAATAAAAATATTTTAAAAAATGATTTTATTAATGGATTACAAGAAATATTAAAAATAAATTTAGAAGATTATTTTGAAATAAAAGACAAATTAGGTGTAGAATATGTAACTTCTAAAAATGGTAATATTTCTAAAATTATAACAGTAAAAGAAGTAATCGAAGGAAATTATAAAGATTTAAAAAATCAAATAATAAATAAATATGCAACATTAATAGAGTTAGCAAATGTTGATGAAGAAAATTTATTAGAAGTAAGAAACTTTGTTATAGAAATGGGACCAGAATTTGTTTCACTATTTGATAATTTGTGGATACATGATGATCCAAAAAGAAAACAAAAAATAAAAGAATTAACATTAAATAAAAATAATGAAAATAAATAAAAATATTAACTAATAATTATTAGTATTATTCAAATATAAATTATTTAATATTTGATTTAATAAAAATTATTAGTTTTTTTATTAAGTTAAATAAAAAAATTATAAGAATGTAAAATATTAATTAAATATTCTTTTTAAAGGATTAATAATATGTTTACAATAATATTGTCAAAGAAAAAATATTAAAAGACTATAAAAAATCTTTTGTTCTTATAAAAAATATGCTATTATATAACTAAGGGAAGTGTGATATGAAAGCAGAATTATTAAGTCCAGTAGGAAATATGAAAATGCTATATCAAGCAATACACAATGGTGCAGATGCTGTTTATTTAGGAGGAAAAAATTTTGGCGCTAGAAAATATAGTGAAAACTTTACTAACGAAGAATTAAAAGAAGCAGTAAGATATGCACATTTATTTGGTGTAAAAGTATATGTAACAGTAAATACAATAATATATGAAAATGAAACTAAAGAGTTTTTAGAATATATTTTCTTTTTAAATAAAATAAGCGTTGATGCATTAATAATGCAGGATATTGGAATGATAAAAGTAGTATTAGAAAAATTTCCAAATTTAATAGTACATGCTTCAACTCAGTGTCATAATCATAATGATGAAGGAATAAAATTTTTAAAATCTTTAGGAGTAACAAGAGTAGTACTTGATAGAGAAATGAGTTTAGAAGAAATAAAAAAATTAGATACAAATATCGAAAAAGAAATCTTTGTTTATGGAGCTTTATGTGTAAGTTATTCTGGATGTTGTTTATTTAGTAGTTTAAATGGTGGAAGAAGTGGTAATCGTGGAGAATGTACTCAATGTTGTAGAATGCCATATGAATTATATGAAAATGATAAAAAAATAAATACAGATGGTTCATATTTATTAAGTACAAAAGATTTAAATACTATTAGCAGATTAAAAGAAATATTAGAAAGTGGAATAACAAGTTTAAAAATAGAAGGAAGAATGAAAAGTCCAGAATACGTTGGATATGTAACTAAAATATACCGAAGATTAATTGATAACTTTTATGAAAAAAAAGAAATGACAATTACTAAGGAAGAAGAAGATAATTTAAAATTATTATTTAATAGACAGTTTACATTAGGATATTTATTTAAAGAAGAAAATATAATGAATACATTAACACCAAATCATATAGGAATAGAAATCGGAAAAGTAATAAAAGCAGATAAAAATAAAATATATATTAAATTAGATAAAACATTAAATCAAGAAGATGGAATAAGATTTAAAAATAAAAATGTTGGTATGATAGTAAATAAATTATATAATGAAGATGATTTATTATGTAATAATATAGTAGGTGGAAATATAGCAGTATTAGATAACAAATTAGAAATAAAAGAAGGAGATATTGTTTTAAAAACATCAGATAAATTATTATTTAAAGAAATAAATAATATAAAAGAAAAGAAAATAGGAATAGATATTAATGTAAAAGTAAAAGAAAATAATTTAAAAATAACAATAACAGATGTTGATGGTAATATAGTAGAGACAAATACTAAAGTTGAAGAAGCTAAAACTATGCCTGTTTCATTAGATACAATAAAAAATAGTTTATCTAAATTAGGAGATACAATATATAAATTGGATAATTTTAACATAAATTATAATCAAGATATATTTATACCAATAAGTTCATTAAATGAAATAAGAAGAAATATGTTATTAGAGTTAGATGAAAAACGAATAGATAAAAATAGCAGAAAAATAATATTAAATAGTCCAAAAGAAAATATCAAAATTATAGCCAATGAAGAAAAAATTAAGATAAGTATTTTAATTAGAAATGAGACTCAATTAAAAGCTGCAATTAAAAATAATGTGGATATAATTTATACCACAAAAATAAATTTATATAATAAATATAAAGAGAAATGTAATATTTATTATAAAACACCAAGAGTAATAAATAAATTTATCTCTATTAAAAATGGTAACATATTAGCTAGTGAATTAGGAAGTATAAATAAATATAGAAAAGATAATAACGTAAATGTTGATTATACTTTAAATATTGTTAATACTAAAAGTATAGAATTATTAAATAGTCTTGATGTAAAGACAATTTGTCTTTCACCAGAATTAGACTACTTACAAATAAAAAATATTATGAAAAAAAATTATAATGTTGAATTATTAGTTTATGGTAAAGTAGAATTAATGATAATGAAATATTGTCCTTTAAAAGTTCTTTTAAATAATTGTCAAAACTGTCAAAATAATAATAATTCATATTATTTAGTAGATAAATTTAAGCATAAGTTTAAAATATTAAAAGATAATTGTTTAATAAGTATAATGCATTATAAAAATACTGATTTAACTAATGATTTAGAAAAATATCAGAATTTAAATATTTATAACTATAGAATAGATTTATTAGATGAAACCGAAGAAGAAGTTACAAATATAATAAATAAAGTAAGAAATAAATTTATAAAAAAAATTAATACTTAAACCTCATTTACCAACTTTAAATGAGGTTTTAATAAAAAAATTAATATTAATTACAAATATACTTATATGAAAAAAATATTTATCCATAATAATTAATGGTGAAAAAACATGGAAAATAAAAGTATTTGGAATCTTTATATGCGAAAAAATTACCAAGATAAATTAAATGAAGATTTAAATGTAGATGTTCTCATAATAGGCGGAGGGATAACGGGAATAACAACAGCATATTTTTTAAAAGATACAAAATTAAATGTAGCATTAATAGAAAAAGATCATGTAGGAAGTGGTGCAACTTCATATACAACTGGTAAACTTACTTATATGCAAGATTTAATATATCACAAGATGAAAACTGAAGAAGCTATGTTATATTTAGAAAGTCAAAAAGAAGCAATAAAAATAGTTAAAGATATAATTAAAAAACATAATATAGATTGTAATTTAGAAAGTACATCATCATATGTATTTACAGATGAATATAGTAAAATTCAAAATTTTAAAGAAGAAGAAAAAATATATGATAAATTAAATATAAAATATAAAAATTATAATAAATTACCAATAAAATTTCCATGTATATATGCTTTAAAAACTAGTAATAGCTATGTCTTTCATCCAATAAAATATTTATATTCTATAAAAAAAATATTATTAAATTCTAATATAAAAATATATGAAAATACTAAAGCTGTATCTTTAACAAAAGATGAAGATAATTTTATAGTGAAAACAGATAACAATATTATAAAAGCAAAATATGTAGTAATAGCAACTCAGTACCCATTTTTTGTAATACCATATTTTACTCCATTTAAAGTAGCAGTAGAAAAATCATATATAGTTACAGGGTTAATACCAAAAAATAAAAATTTTCAAGCAATATCAAATTTAAAACCAGTAAATTCTATAAGATATTATACAAATAAAAATAAAAATTATATATTATATTCATCAGGATCACATAAAATAACTAATCATATTTGTGAAAAAGAAAATTATAAAGCAGAAATAAAAAAATTTAAAAATGAAATATCCGAAGATATAAAATATTATTTTTTAAATCAAGATGTAATGACAGATGATGGATTACCATTAATAGGAAGAATAAATAATACAAATTTACTTTTAGCAACTGGTTATAATACTTGGGGAATGACTAATGGAACAATCGCTGGAAAGATATTATCAGATATTATTTTAAATAATGATAATAAATATATAGAATTATTTAAAGTAAATAGAAAAATAAGTATGAAAAAGATAACTAATCTTACAATTTATAATTATTCTAATATGAAAAGATATATTATTTCTAAAATTAAAACTAATTATGATTTTTATGATAATAATGTAGAAGTAAAAACAATAAATGGTATAAAATATGGAATATATACAGATAAAAATAATAAACAGTATATAGTAAAAAATATTTGTCCTCATTTAAAGTGTAATTTAATATTTAATAGTATAGATAAAACATGGGATTGTCCATGTCATGGTTCAAGATTTGATAAAGAGGGAAATGTTTTGTTTGGACCTTCGGTATATAATATAAAGTCAGATATTAATATAAATGAAATAAATGATAATAATTTAAATAATTAAACTAAGATTTTGAAAAATTTCTTGGTTTTTTAATAGTTAAATTAATTCTTGTAAAAATAATAAATATGTTATATAATACTAACGAAGAGGTGACAAAATATGGAAAGATTACAAAAAATTATAGCAAATTTAGGGTATTGTTCAAGAAGACGTGCTGAGGAACTTATAACAAGTGGCAAAGTAAAAGTAAATGGTGAAATTGTAAATACACTTGGAACTAAAGTAAAGAAATCTGATAATATTGAAGTTGAAGGAAATATATTAGATACAAATATAAACTATGAATATTATCTATTAAATAAACCAAGAGAAGTAATAAGTGCTGTTAGTGATGATAAGGGAAGAAAAACAGTAGTAGATTTAATAGATACAAATACAAGAATATATCCAGTAGGAAGACTAGATTATGATACAACAGGAATAATACTTTTAACAAATGATGGAGTACTTGCTGAAAAACTTATGCATCCTTCAACAGAAATAGAGAAAGTATATGTAGCTAAAATAAATGGAATTCTTAAAATTAGTGATTTAATGGCTTTAAAAAATGGAATAATAATTGATGGTAAAAAAACTCATAAAGCAAAAGTAAAAATAAAAAAGACTGATAAAATAAAAAATAAAAGTATTATTGAATTAACAATTCATGAAGGTAGAAATCATCAAGTAAAAAGAATGTTTGAAGAGCTAGGATACAATGTAATAAAATTAAAAAGAGAAAAATATGCAAATTTAGATCTAACTAAGTTAAAAGTAGGACAATACCGAAAATTAACAAATAAAGAAATTGCTATTTTATATAGTATGTGTAAAAAATAATAATTAATTTTGATTATAAAAATTAAAAAAATAGAAATTAAAACAAAAAATATTGACATTTATTTTTATAAATCATATAATGTATAGGCTGATATATGAAGGAGAGTGAAAGATAAATGAAACAAATTTTAAAGGTACTAAAAGCATCTAGTATATCAATTTTATTTATAGTTATCTTTTTAGCAATTCAAGCAGTTCTTGATTTATCGCTTCCTACTTATACTTCTGATATAGTAAATAATGGTATAGTAAATTATGGTATTACTAATAATTATCCAGATGTAATTAGAGAAAGCGAGTATAATAAATTAATTAATTTTTTGACTGAAGAACAAAAAACAATTGTAAATGATAGTTATAATTTAATAGAAGAAGGAAATGTCAATTATATAAAAGATTACAAAATATTGAAAGATGAAAATATTTATGTAATATCAGAAAATATTGATAAAGATAAATTAAATGAAATAATGAAGATGCCAATTGTTATTAATTATTTATTAGAAAATGATATGATTACAATGGAAAATATTCAAAATAGTTCACAAGATAACATGAAAGTTGATGATACATTAATAAGTCAGGCCGTAGTAAGTTATATTAAAAATGAATATGAAAAAATAGGAATAGATATAAACCAGATGCAAATATCTTATGTTTTATCATCAGGAATAAAAATGTTATTTGTAGTTCTTTTGGTTGTAGGCACTGCAATTATTATAAGTTATTTATCAAGTAAAGTTGCAGCAAGATTTGGACGTGAACTTAGAAACAAAGTTGTCGAAAAAGTAATGTCTTATTCAGATAAAGAATTAAAAGAATTTTCAATAGCTTCTTTAATAACGAGAAGTACAAATGATATTCAAAATATTCAAAATGTTTTATCAATGATATTTAGAAGTGTTGTTTTTGCCCCTATTATGGGAATTGGAGCATTTATTAAAGTTTATCACATGGCTGGAAATATGTCATGGGTATTAGGGCTTGGAATAGGAGCAGTAGTAGCAATAATTGTTTTCCTTTTAATAGCAGTTTTACCAAAAACAAAAATTATGCAAAAATTAATTGATAAAGTTAATTTAGTTGCAAGAGAAATACTTACAGGTCTTCCTGTTATTAGAACTTTTAATACAGAAAAATATGAGGAAAATAGATTTGAAGAAGCAAATGATATGTTGACAAAAGCTAATCTTTTTGTTAATAGAAGAATGTCAATAATGATGCCTACAATGACTTTAGTACTTAACTTTATGTGCATCCTTATAATTTGGGTAGGATCAAGTAAAGTAGATGCAGGAGTTATTGGCGTAGGAGATTTACTTGCATTAATTCAATATTCTACTCATGTAATATTCTCATTTTTGATAGTATCAATGTTAAGTGTATTTTTACCAAGAACGATAGTATCAATGGGAAGAATTGGAGAAATTTTAAGTAAAGATGTTATTATAAAAGATAAAGAAAAAGTAAAGAAATTTCCAAAAGATGTTAAAGGATATGTTGAATTTAAAAATGTATCATTTAAGTATCCAGATGGAGAAGAAAATACATTATCTAATATAAGTTTTGTTGCAAAACCAGGTGAAACAACTGCAATTATAGGATCTACTGGAAGTGGTAAATCAACACTTATAAATTTAATACCAAGATTTTTTGATACCACGGAGGGAAGTATTTTAATAAATGGCGTTGATATTAGAGATGTTAGTCAAAAAGATTTAAGAGATAAAATAGGGTTAGTTCCTCAAAAAGGAATATTATTTTCAGGTACTATAGAATCTAATATAAAATTTGGTGATGAAGATTTAGATTTTAAAAAAGTAGAAAGAGCTAGTGAGATAGCTCAAGCTAAAGAATTTATTTTAGATAAAGAAGAAGGATATGATTCATTAATA
>CANPWS010000030.1 GCA_947584955.1 uncultured Bacilli bacterium
ATCCAACGAAACAGGAGTTGTTTAATGATGTAATCGACTACTACATTTTGCATAAGCAGAATACTAACAACAAAATATGATATAAAATTACTAAGCATATCACCATATAATAAATTATATCCCATTCTATAAAAAGAATCTATAAGTGGCACTGTTATAATTAATTTTATAATTAATCCTATAGTTAAAGATAAATATAATTTTTTATCACTAATATTATTAACTGAAATATTAACTAAAATATTATACATAATATAAAAAATTCCTAAAGCAGAAAACATATAAAGTATAAATCCATTATCATTATTAAAAATTAAAGTCCAAAGTGAATCAGAAATAATACCAATAATAATCATAATTGAAAGAAATACTTTAAATATTTTAATTAAATAATAATCAAGTTTAACATCTTCATATTTTTTATTTTTAATATTATTTTTTATATTATCAATATTATCTTGTTCAAAATAATTTATAAAAATAAGAATAATATTAATAATAGTAACAGCATATAAATAACAATCATTAATAATAATACTTACATTATCATATGAGTATCCATATTTATTTTTTAATATAAAATATAGAATAATAATAGATATATAAAAATATGAATATCCTACAATTTTTATAAAACTATTATTTTTATTTTGGGAAAGTATTTCTTTTATTTCTTTTTTATAATTTATTCTTTCTTCTTTCTTTCTAAATTGTTTTTTTCTAATTTTGTTAACTAAAACTACATTATAACAAAATAAATAAACTATAATAAAACTTAAGATATTAGTTAAATATAAAAGCATAATACTTATATAAGAATTAAATTTAAATATTTTAAATGAAAAAAAAGCTACTACTAATAAGAGAAATAAATTTAATACTTTATATATATTTTCTAAGTTATCTGAGAGCTTTTTAAAACTATAGACACTAATAAAATTTTTTATATTTTTAATAACTGGAGATATAAATAATGTTAAACTCATTATTGTATTAACTAAAATAAATCCTTCTATATTAAAAATTTTATTTACTAAATAGCTAAATACAAAGATAATAATAGAAATTAAAATATTTAAAAGAAATATGCTAATATTTGTATATTTATAAATTTTATTTAAACTATATATATGATTATTATCATAATATTTTTTTAAATTAGGATATGTATCAATATGTGAAAACATACTAGATAAAATTAAATATAAATAAAGAGATATTGTATATAAAAATATATTAGTATTTTTAGTAAAATAATATAAAACTATGATAAACAACGAACTTATAATATTTATAATTAATTTTCTAGTTTTCATATAGCATCTTCTTCCTTCAAAAATTATTTTATCATATCTTTATCTATTTAAGCAAGAAAAAAGAATATGTCATAATTAATTTATAGTATATATTAAAAAAACTAGTATATGTATATATACTAATTATTTGTTTTTTCTTTTAATTTTTTTACTTTTCTTTTTTTCTATATAACCATCTTTAAATAATTCATAACTAATATTATCTATAAAATTGCTAATTATTTTTGCTACTGCAGACTGTGTAATATTATATTTTTCTGCTATTTCTTTCTGTAAATAACTTTTTCCAGAAAATCCAAAATACATATTTATAATTTCTTTATCTCTTATACGTAAATTTTCTATCATTATTTTAACTTTTTCTATTAATTCTTTTTCTTCTATAATATTTGTAAAATCTTCTTGATCTGTAGATAATATATCAAAAATATTTTCATAATCATCATTATTATTAGGAATAATATCATCAAAACCAATTAAATTTAAGGTTCTACTTTTTTTTCTTAAATACATTAATATTTCATTATCTATAAGTTTAACTGCAAAAGAAGAAAAAGAATAACCATATAATATGTTAAAATTATCAACGGCTTTAATAAGTCCTATCATTCCAATCGAAGCAAGATCATCATATTCATAATAAAATGTTTTAAATCTTTTTAACACTCTACTAGCAACAAGTCCAATGTTATGTTCAATAATTATATTTCGAGAATTTAAATCACCAGAATGCATTTTTATAAAATAATTATTTAATTCTTCTTTTGATAATTGCTTTATTGTTTTGGTAGAAGTCAAAAATAAACTTTCATCTTTCATATTTAATCGCCACTTTCAAAGTATAATTTATTTTAATTAATTTGTATAAACAAATAAATCAAAGAAGTAATAATAATATTACTATTTTTTTTGAATTTTGGCAAGAAAAATATTTATTTTTTCTTTAACTTTTTATACTTATTTCTCCTTTTTCACATCTATTACCCCAAGCATCAATTATTTTATTATTTTTACTTACACATATAATTTCACAATTGTTTGAGCATTTATGACAGTTAATACCCTTTGTTTCAAAGTTAATGTTTTCAATATCGAATGAAAAATCACGTTCTTTTTTACTCTTTTTAGCTAATATTGCTACACCTAAAGCTCCCATTAAATGAGAATTGGGATCAACAATTATTTTTTCACCACAAGCTTCTTCAAAAGCTTTTATAACGCCAATATTTTTACTAACTCCTCCTTGAAAAACTATTGGACTTTTAATTTTTTTGCCTTTTCCGACATTATTTAAATAATTACAAACTACAGCTTTACAAAGTCCTGCAATTATATCTTCTTTTTTATGGCCCATTTGTGCTTTATGGACTAAATCTGATTCTGCAAATACAGTACACCTAGCAGCAATATCTATAGGATTTTTACTACTAAGTGCAATTGTACCAAAATCTTCTACAGAAACGCCAAGTCTTTTTGCCTGTGATGAAAGGAAAGAACCAGTACCTGCAGCACAAAGTGTATTCATAGCATAATCTGTAACGATTTTATTTTCTAATAAAATTATTTTAGAATCTTGACCACCAATTTCAAAAATTGTTCTTACATCTGGAATAATTGAAGTTGTACCTACTGCATGTGCTGTTATTTCATTTTTTACTATACTAGCATTTAATATAACGCCTATTAACTTCCTAGCAGATCCTGTTGTACCAACACTAACTACTTTATATTTTTTTAAATCAATTTGACTTTTTAGTTCATGCATGAGTCTTTTCACTGCCAATACTGGAGAGCCTTCTGTATATAAATAATGGCTAGCAATAATTTTTTCATTTTCATCAATTATAACACCTTTTGTTGAAATACTTCCAATATCAACACCTAAATAACATTTTTTCATTATTTCACCTTCTCATAATTTTACGTTTTTATATCTGTAATTATACTAATTAAAAAAAAGAAACTTGTCGAAATAAGTTTCTTTACAAAATTTTTATACAAATTTTACTATTTTTTTGCTTGTTCTAAAGCATTATATAAAGCCTCATACAAAGCATCTATTTTAATTGTACAACCACTTACAGCATCAGTTTTTCCGTTTTCATCTAATTTTAAAAATTCTATACCTTGTTCATCCACAACAGCTTGTTCAAGTTTTTCTACTTGTTCAAACCATTCTCCTGCTGCATTTGGCATAATTTCTTTCATTTTATAGTCATAACCTAAAGTCTTTTTAGTTGTTTGAATACCATCTTCAGTTGTATAAGTAGTATCAAGATCAACATCAATAATTTTTCCATTACTATCTATTATTACAACAGCCGAAGCAGTATTTTCTTGACCTCCATAAGTATCAACAGCACTACCAGTATATTCACCTTCTTTATATTGCACTTTATTACCAAAAGAGCATCCAATTAAAAAGGCAAAAGCAAAACTACATATTAAATAACTAATTCTTTTTTTCATAGCTTTTTAGCCACCTTTCATTTTAATATTATTATAAATTATTTATTCATTTTTAGCAATATTTTTTAAATATTTATTTCATAATTTAATATTTTTTTAGAAATAAGACCAGTAATTATACCTGTAGGAATAGAAAATATAAGAAGATATGGTAAATAATAAACTATATATTCATTTTTTAATAAAAATATTGCAATTAATATTTGTCCAATACTATGAGCTGTCGCTCCAATAATACTTACTCCTACTATTGAAAATAATTTTATTTTTTTAAATAAAGTCATTAAAATAATACTAAATAAAGCACCAGATAAACTAAAGAAAAAGCTTATATTAAATAATCCTGTCCTAATTAATCCTACTAAAAAAACTCGAATTATAGACACATATAAACTATCTTTAAAACCATATTTATATAAAGTAAATATAATTATTATATTAGATAATCCTAATCTTATTCCTGGTACTATATTATTTAATATAGGAATATAACTTTCAATTATACTAATAACTACTGATAAACTAATAAGCATAGAAAGTCTTGTTATTTTTTTTATTTCCATTATCTAACCACTCCATCAAGTTCTTCATCATTTTTTTTAACTTTTATTATTATTTTATTTGGAAGACATATAATAACATCTGAATATCCTTGTTTACTACATAAGTGTCTTGGGGAATTTTCTTCAACTACTCGAATTTTATTATTTAAAACTTCAATAACAACATCACCATTAAAGCCTTTAACAGTATATTGTTTATCTTCTTTCAAAGGTATTTTTTCTATAACCCTATCCATATAATAAACATAAGCTACCTCTTTATTGCTATCATTATTAAATTTATATAAAAAAAATACAAGTATAAATACTACTAATATTAAAATTAATTTTATATCATTTTTATTCATTGTATCCCTCACTAAAATTATATATATTATATTTTTAAAAGTCAATAAATAAAATTTGTATATTTTAATGTTTTATGCTATAATTTTTTTATAAAAAAGGAGGGATTTTATGAATAATAACCAACAACTGTTTGATGAAACTACGAAATTAACTGATAAGCAAAAAAGAAATAAAAAATATATACATATTACACTAAAAATTTTATTTGTTATTATAATTATATTTTCATTAGATTTTGCTTTTACTTTAATTTTTAAAAGTAGGCCTATCATAACTATAAATAAGACTAATGAAAAATATGGCTCAATTTTTTATGACTTATATATTTGTAATGATAAACGCATCATAAGATTTAAAACTCAAAAGTTTTCCTGTCAAAAAAGCGAAGAAAATAATAACGTTGATAATACTCAAAAAGATAATATCGATAATGTAGATAAACCAATTATAAACAGTAATATTGAAAATCAAATCCCCACAGAAAATAACAAAAGTAATGATGATAAAGATAATAATTTTAATGATATAACTGATAATGAAGTACAAAAAGAAAATGTTGTAGATAATAATAATGAAATAATAGCTGAAAATAAAGATATTAAAATTATTGACAAAAGTAATGGTAGTTCTTGTGCTGAAGCAATTGAATATTATTATGAAGATAATGATTACAAATATTATTTTAATTGCATTATGAGTAATAAAATATTTGTTATTGTTGATGGTAATGAATATACAATTAAAGAAGCACTAAATAATAAAATTGTTACAATGAATCAATTAATAGACGCGGGATTTAAACCTTTAAAAGAATCTAAAAACTTAGTCAAAGAATAACAAAAAAAACTCATTTAATTACAAAAATTATGAGTTTTTTTATTAATTACTTTTTCAATTACAGCCACTACTTTTTCCAATATATGAATCAGAGGCTAAATAACCAAATGAACCAGATATACTGGGCTCTAACATAATGCAAATATTATTAGTTTTTGGATCAATTTTAATACTAAATGAAGAATAATCACTAATATCTTGACCAATGTTATCAAAAAATTCAGAAACCTCTTCTTTAGACAGATCTACTTTTAAAGGGCTATCTCCTTTACATAAACTAAAAGAACTATCACATATTTTTGAAAGATATCCATTCTCGTTTTCTGTATCACCACTTAATGAAGAAGAATATTCATCATTAAGCCACTTTTCCGCAGTATCTGCATAATTATTAAGTAATAATTTATTAATGTCCTTAGTTTGATTTAAATTCACATCAAAAAATATACTTTTTCTAAATTCATTTTTTAAATTATTATCTATTTTTTCCATATCTTCATCTGTTAAATCATTAATATCAATTACATTATCAAGTGGTATAGTATTTATACTATCAATAGTATTAACTTTAGTTGATAATTCTATTTTTTCATAAGATTCTTGATTTGTAAATTCTAGTTTTAAAGAATAATTTATATTATTATTTTCTAATAAATATACATAACTTATCTTTAAAGAAATATTTTCTTCATCTGTTGGAGTAATAACTATTTCATTATTATTTCCTATATTTTGATAAACAATTGTATATAATTCATCATTATTTTCATTAAATGTTAAAATAATATTATTTTTTTCTTTATGTCCTTCAAGAACATATTCATCTTCATTATGAATATAAGCAATTTTATACTTAGAATCAGTATTTACAAAAATTAAACTATTTTTATCTACTAAATCATTATTTTCATTAAATGTTAAAAATGAATTTTCAGTAGTATTAATTGCAAATCCAACTACTTTACTAAATAATCCTTTAGTATAAATACAAAATTCTAATGAATCATTTGAAGTGTAATCTACTTCTTCATCAAGATTATCATTTTTAGTTACCTCATGAAATTCCTCAAGATAATTAAAAATATTTGTAATTTCCAAACCGAAAATATTAGATAAATCATCTATTAATTCTTGATTATTTTTTATATCATTTATAATATCAATTAAAAATGAATCTAAATCTTCACCTGCTAATAAAAGTGAATGTTTGTCTAACTCAATTTCTCTATCTTCAATAATAATTTTTTCTTTTTTTAATTCAAATGTTTTATTATTAATATTATTAATAAGAATATTTTTAATTCCTTCAATTACCTTCTTTTCATCATCAAAATTATTTTTTTGTTCTGAAAAAATATTCTCTATAAACTGTTTTATTTCCTCCGAATAATCACTAGTAGTAATAGTTTTATCAAACATATTATTATATTTTATATAAGGTTTATAATCATTAATAACAGCTTGTAAATTTATAATACTATTATTATTTTCTAAATAACTAATATCTGAAAAAATATTTTTATTTTCTCTATCTGTTTGAATAATAGCTTTTAAACCTAAATCAACATCTTTATCTGTATTAAATGTTTCTTTAGGTAAAACAATATTTAAATTTAATTCAGATTGTAAATTTTTTTCTCTCAAAAAAGATAATTTATCTAAATTTAAATCTTCTTTTATATTATCAAAAAAATCATTAATAGAATTTTGAAAAATAGTTTTAGTATCTATTTTATTAAAATATAAATATACTCCCCCACCAATTATAAAAAATAAAAATAATGTTAAAAAAAATACTTTTATATTTTTATGTCTTTTTCTAACTTTTTGATATTCATTCATAAATTCATTATCTAGTTCTGTATTTACTTTTTTATTAACTGTATTTAAATTAGAAGCATTATAAGTACTAGCTGATTCAATTTTATTTGTATTATTTAATGAATTACTAAGAGTATCAGTATTAAAATTTTTTAAATTAGATTCATTACTTAAATCATTATTCCTTTCATTATCCATATACATCCAACTCCTTTATAATAACACTACAATTATAGCAAATTATTATTCTAAAGTAAAGGATAATAATCGACATTTTTCAAGGTCAATGTTTAAAAAAAGCAAGCTAATAACTAGCCTGTTTCATAAATTCAAGTCGAAGTTTATCTGCAATTGTAACGATAAATTCACTATTAGTAGGTTTAGCTTTATCAATATCAACGCTATGTCCAAACACTTCTTCCATAAAATCCCAATTACCACGGTTCCAACTAACTTCTATAGCATGTCTTATTGCTCTTTCTACTCTGGATACTGTTGTATCAAATTTACTAGCAATATCAGGATAAAGTTCTTTAGTAATTCCACCTACTATTTCTGGTCTATCATAAACAATACTAATTCCTTCTCTTATATATTGATATCCTTTTATATGTGATGGCATACCTAATTCGTGAAGCATTTTAGTTATAGATATTTGTAAATTATTATGATATAAATTTATAGATTTTTTATCTAATAACTCAAAAGCTTCAAGTATTCTATTTTCAATATCAGACAGCTCATACGGTTTTAAAATATAATAATTAACTCCATATTCACTAACTTTTCTTATTGTTTCTGGAGCATTGTAAGAAGTTTCTACAATTATATTTTTTGAAATATTTCTCTTTTTAAGCTCTTCTAATATGTAAAGTCCATCTCTTTTTGGCATAACTAAATCCAAAAGTATAATATCATATTCATTTTCCTTATCTAATATTGCTTTTAATCCTTCTTCACCATTACTACATGAAAGTACTACTTCAATTTTTTGATGATTACTAAAATATTCTGTCAACATATTTACCAAACTAGTATTATCATCAATCATTAAAACTCTAATTTTATCCTTCATCTTTTCCTCCTTTAAATTAACTATATTATATACTACTTAAATGTTTATATTTGTCGAAAATGAACTAATATTAAAAGAGAAATAATAATTACCTAAATTACTACTTCTCTTATTTTTTAATTATACTTAAAAATTTTACTTTACTACAAAATACTCCATTAAACATATGCACTTTTCTATATTTTGCATACATTAATTATTCTATCATAAATATTTATTAAGTAAAAGTATTATTTTAAAATAATTTTACACTTTACATTTTTACTTAACACTTTTTATTAATCATTTATTACAGCTAATCCAGGTAAAATATCACCTTCAAGATACTTTAAAGTTGCTCCTCCTCCTGTTGAAACATGATAAAATTTACCACTAAATCCTAATGAATTTACCGAAGAAGCTGAATCTCCTCCACCAATTAATGTTTTTATCTTCTTATCTTCTAAAAATTTATAAATTTGATATGTTCCATCTTTATATAAATCATTTTCAAATACTCCCATAGGACCATTAATTAAAACTCTTTTAGCATTTTCTAATTTTTCAGTATATAATTTTATTGTTTCATTTCCTATATCAAATCCTTGATCATCAATATTAAGTTCAGCAATTTTTTTATTAACAAAATTTGTATCTTCTAATGAATGGCTAACTTTAAAATCTAATGGTAATATTAGTTTATCTTTATAATTTTTTATTAAATTTTTACAATAATCTAAACTATCTAAATCAACATATGAATTATTTATTTTATAACCAAGTGCATATAAAAAAGTAAAACTCATTGCACCACCAACTAATAAACTGTCACATTTTTTAATTAAATTATCAATAACTTTAATTTTATCTGAAACTTTTTTTCCACCCATAATAACAATAAAAGGATGTGTATTATCTTCTAAAAAAGTATCAATTTTATTTATTTCTTCTTCGATTAAAAAGCCAATACCATTTGGTAATAATGATGCAACCCCAACATTTGAAGCATGCCTTCTATGTAATGCAGCATATGCATCATTAATAAATATATCTCCAAGACTAGCCCAAAATTTAGAAAGATTTAAATCACAAGAACTTTCTTTTTTATCAAGAATATCTTCATATCTAGTATTTTCAACAAGTAAAACTTCTCCATCTTTTAATTCATTAACTTTGTTAATTAAATTATCACCGAAAGTTTCTTTAGAAAAATAAACATTTGTATCTAATAACTCTACTAATTTTTTATAAACACTATATAAACTATTATTTTGTTTATCTTCCTCTGTTTTTACTTTACCTAAATGTGATAAAATTATTACTTTTGCTTTATGATCTATTAAATAATTTATACTTTTTAAACTCGCAATAATTCTCGTATCATCGGTAATTATTCCATCTTTCATTGGAACATTTAAATCACATCTAATTATAACTTTTTTTGATTCTACATCATAATCTATTATTTTTTTCATCTCTATATCTCCCTCATTATATTTTTAGTATATCAAAGATTTTTATTCAAGTAAATATTTTTAATTTCGATTCTAAATACAAAATTAACATTAACTTTACTTGTTATAAATGTAAATCATATACTTTTCTTGCTATTTTAAATAAATTATAGTATAATGTAAAAGCAATGTGTTATTCTTTTTAATTTTATATTATTTTTTTGTTAACGTTTAAATATAACGAAGGGAGATTAAAATTGAATAAAGAGATAGACACCAAAGTCTTTGCTTTAGGTGGACTTGGTGAAGTTGGTAAAAATATGTATTGTGTTATGCATAATACAGAAATTATTATTGTTGACTCTGGTGTTATGTTTCCTGAAGATGAACTTTTAGGAATAGATTATGTTATACCAGATTATACATTTTTAAAACAAAACGAAAGTAAAATTAAAGCTTTGTTAATTACTCATGGACATGAAGATCATATTGGTGGAATACCATTTTTATTACAAAGTATAAATATTCCAAAAATATATGCTCCAGCCCAAGCAAAAGAATTAATTGATAAAAAATTATTAGAAAGAAATTTAAATTATAAAAAACTTATAATATATAATGAAGATACAAAAATTAAAACAAAATATTTTAATATAGAATTTTTTAGAACGACACATTCAATTCCAGATTCTCATGGAATATCAATCAAAACTCCTAATGGAACAGTCGTAATGACTGGAGACTTTAAGTTTGATTTAACGCCAATTGGACCGATGGCTGATATTCAAAAAATGGCAAGAATTGGAAGTGAAAAAGTAAGACTATTATTAAGTGATTCTACTAATGCATTAGTCCCAGGAACTTCATTAAGTGAATCTATTGTCGATGAAAACTTAAATGAAATATTTGTAACAAATAAATCAAACAGAATTATTATTGCCACATTTGCTTCAAATATTTATAGACTTAAACATATTATTGAAACTTGTAAAAAGCATAAAAGAAAAGTTGTATTATTTGGAAGAAGCATGGATACTTCTGTTGATATTGCTATAAAATGTGGATATATTAAAGACAAAAATATAATTGTATCTAGTGAAGTTGCTAATACATTAAAGCCAAATGAAGTATG
>CANPWS010000031.1 GCA_947584955.1 uncultured Bacilli bacterium
TTCTTCCATTTTTATCTATCCTCCTTTACATTAATAATAATATCAAATATCATAAAAAAATGCAAGACCTTTTTTATTTTATTTATATCATTTTTAATATGAAAGCAATAAATTTCAATTTTTATCTAAAAAAATAAATTAATTAACAAAAAAAATACCTGAAAAATTAATCAGGTATAATTTTTATTTACTTTCATAGCCTTGTCTTTTATAATCTTCATATAATTCTTTAAATCTATTAAAATGAATTACTTCTCTTTGTCTTAAAAATAATAATGGACCAATAACATCAGGATCATCTGTTAAATCTATTAAATTTTCATATACTGCTCTTGCTTTTTGTTCTGCGGCCATATCCTCAGAAATATCAGCTAGTGGATCTCCTGTTGCTGCAAAATATGCTACTGTAAATGGTACTCCTTGTGCATCTGTAGGATACAAGTCTTTACCATGTTCTGCATAATGTGCTGATAATCCTGCAGCTTTTATTTCCTCTATCGTTGCATCTTTCATAAGTTGATAGATCATTGTTGAAATCATTTCAACATGAGCAAGTTCTTCAGTACCAATATCAGTTAAAAGTGCTTTACCTTTATCGTCTGGCATATTATATCTTTGATTTAAATATCTCCATGCTGCGGCTAATTCACCATTAGATCCACCATACTGTGTAACTAAATATCTAGCCATTTCTAAATCTTTTTTCTTTATATTGATTGGATACTCCAAAGTCTTTTCATATTTCCACATAATTATTTTTCCCCTTCCCATGGCCATGGACTATTAATCCAAATCCAATTATTATTTTCAAGCATATCACTATTTAAATTAAGTGGTCCATACATTTTTTCATATTTATCACATAATGTTTTTTTCATCTTACGATAGTCATTATATAAATTTATATATGATGCATTATTTGGATGCAAATCTAAATATAAATTTAAATCTTTCATGGCAAAACCATAACTTAATATTTGATTTAATAATTTTCCTTTCTCAGTTTTTGCTTCTACATTTGAAGGTCTATAATTTTTGTATGGTACATACATATCTTCAAATAAATTACCTCTTTTTAATCCTTCCTCAGGTGTTACTAATTTAGCATTATCTGTTTTATTCATAAAATTATTAGCAAAAGTATTGTTATCAAAATTTTGATAATTCATACCATAATCTAGTGGTCCAGTATAATTTGGCATTCCACTACTGTTAGTCATATAATTATTCATATAACTATAATAATCATCATAATTATTCACTTTCTCATCACCTAGAATATAGTATGTTATTTTCCTAAGTTTGTATAGGTATTTAACCCTGTATTAAAAAAAGTTATAAAATTAATTTATTTAACTTTATAACTTTAATTTATATTATTTTTCTTAGCATCTTCTTTTTTTCTTTGCTCAGTATTTAATATTCTTTTTCTAAGTCTTATATTTTTTGGAGTTATTTCAACTAATTCATCAGAATTTATAAATTCAAGACAATACTCTAATGGTGTTGGTCTAGGACGCTTTAATACTACTGTATGATCTGATCCTGCGGCTCTTGTATTAGTTAGTTGTTTACCTTTTACAACATTTACTGCTAAGTCATTTTCTCTATTACATTCTCCTACAATCATTCCCTCATATACTTCACAACCTGGTTCTATAAACATAGTTCCTCTATCTTCTAAGTTTCCTATAGCATAAGCTGTAGCTTTACCATTTTCTACAGAAACTAAAGCACCTAATTTTCTTTCTCCAACTTGTATTTCTTCAGCTTTTTTATAATCACTAAAAGTATGATTTAAAATACCATATCCTTTAGTCATTGTCATAAAATCAGTAGTAAAACCTATTAAACCACGTGATGGAATACTATAATTTAATCTAACTAAATTATTTACATTAGTCATATTTTCCATAATTCCACCTCTTAATCCTAAAGCTTCAATAACTGGTCCTACATTTTCTTCAGGTACCTCAATTTGAACTTCTTCATATGGTTCATATTTTTCACCATCAATTTCTTTTATTATAACTTCAGGTCTTGATACTTGTAATTCATATCCTTCTCTTCTCATATTTTCAATTAAAATTGATAAATGTAATTCTCCTCTTCCTGAGACTACCCAGGCATCTTGTCCAGAACTTTCAACTTTCAAACTAACATCTCTTTGTGTTTCTTTAATTAATCTTTCTTCTATTTTTCTAGCTGTTACTAATTTTCCTTCTTTACCTACAAAAGGACTATCATTAGTCATAAAAGTCATCTTTAAAGTAGGTTCATCAATTCTAAGAGGTTTTAAAGCTTCTTCTTTACCAACTTCACAAACAGTTTCTCCTACTGATATATCACTAAGTCCTGCAATAGCAATAATATCACCCGCGGATGCTTCTACTATTTCTATTTTTTTAAGTCCTAAAAAGCCATATAATTTTTGAACTCTAAACTGTTTAATAGTTCCATCTAATCTTACACAAGATACCATTTGATTTAATTTTATTGTTCCTCTTTTTATCTTACCTATTCCAATTCTACCAACATAATCATTATAATCTAATAAAGCTGGTTGAAATTGTAAAGGACCATTTATATCTACTTCTGGAGCAGGAATTTCATCTATAATTAATTTAAAAATATCATCATAATTTTCTGTTTGAGTATTAATATCTGGACTTAAACTTGCTGTACCATTTAATGCTGATACATAAGCTATTTTAAAATCTAACTGTTCTTCAGTAGCACCAAGTTCTATAAATAAATCAATTACTTCATCAATTACTTCATTTATTCTTGAAGTTGGTTTATCAACTTTATTTATTACTACTATTGGTTTAACATTAGCTTCAAGAGCTTTTTTTAATACAAATCTAGTTTGTGGCATAGTTCCTTCATAAGCATCAACTAAAAGCATAACCCCATCAACCATATTCATAATTCTTTCTACTTCTCCACCAAAATCAGCATGTCCTGGCGTATCCAAAATATTTATTCTATAACCATTATAATTAATTGCAGTTGTTTTAGCTAAAATAGTTATTCCTCTTTCTCTTTCTAAATCATTTGAATCCATTACTCTCTCTTCAATATGTTCATTTTCTCTAAAAGTTCCTGATTTTTGTAAAAGTTGATCTACAAAAGTTGTTTTCCCATGGTCTACATGTGCTATTATGGCAATATTTCTTATATTCATTTTTCACACCTTCTTTTTCTCACAAGTTAAGATTATATCATATAATTAATATATAATGCAAGAAAAAAATTCTTTTTCATCTACTATATAAAAAGTATAACAAAAGAATGTAGTTTTTTTTACATTCTTATATTATTATTAACAACTATTTTTTCATAAGTATACTTATATTTATTATCCATAAATATCTCTATATTTTTCTATAATTTTTTATTTATTAATTCAAATATTTTTCTAATTTCTGAAACAAAGTATCTTTATTAATTGGCTTTAATAAATAGTCTACAAAACCATAATCTAAATAATCATCTTTATATTCGTAACTATTATCTCTCGTCAAAAGCATTACTTTCGTATTAAAGTTTCTAATGTCTTTAAGCTTATTCATAACTTCAAATCCATTAAGTGGACTCATATCTTCATCTAGTAATATCAAATCGTACTTTTCCTTATTTCTTATTTTATCCAAACACTCTTTACCACTAGTAACAATATTAAGTACTATATTCGTATCATTAAATAATTTACTAAATATTTTACCAGATGCCTCGTTATCATCAACTAAAAGAATATTTTTTTTATCATATATCTTTTCATACTTCTTTAAATTGCTTTCTTCTTCGGCAATTTTCTGATCAAGTATTATTTTAATCGATGTGCCTTTACCCAAACTACTGCTAGGTACTATCGTTCCACCAATTACCGTAATAAGTCTTCTTGCATTATATAAGTTACTATCTAAATCATCATTATTCGTTTTTTCATTCTTCCTGATTTCAAAGATTCGATCAAGTTCTTCGGCCTTTATACCTCTTCCTGAGTCTTCTACAACTATCACAAGTCTTGCTACATCACTTTTCTTAACAACATTAACTCTAAGTTCAATATATCCCCTATCAGTATAAGAATATGCATTATCCATTATCGTAACTAATACTTTTTTAAGTCCAATACTATCCCCATACAAGTATCCAGGAACATCTTTTGCAATATTAAGTCTAAATTCTAGTCCCTTACTATCACACTTTCCCTTATACATCGAATATATTTCCCGAATAATTAATTTAACATTATATTTTTCATTATAAACTTTAATATTACTACTATCAATCTTTGAAACATCGAGTATTTCATTTATCATTGTTGTAAACCTTGCTGTACTACTTTTAATATTTCTTGCCGAAGTATTAACATTTTCAACATTAACTTTCTTATTATCCATTTCACCAAGAATAATATCAGCTTCTGCATCGATATCTTGCATAATTCCTCTTGTCTCACTAGTTATATTGTATAAAAACATTGCTTTATCTTCGTTAGAACTATCAGATATTTCCTTAGCTTTATGCATTTCCTCTAACATTTTGATATCTGGATTTTCTATCGTAAAATACATTGTAAAAGTTATCAGTGTCTCAAAAGCAGGTAACAATATTAATGCTGGATTATTATATTGAATAAGCATCACAATACCACCAGCACTTATAAACAAGAATAATGGAATATATTTTTTAAACTGTCTATTTTTAGCATTCATTGCTAGTGAAATCAAACATATGACAATATCTATCCCCGAAATAATATATACTAAATTAGTACTAAATCCATAAGAGTGAACGCCAATTTTCGTTCTTGAAATTTTAACAGGAAGAATATACTCTATAACACAAAGACATAGTAACCCAAAAATTAAAATTTTTCTTTTATTACTCTTAGTTTTCTCTTGTCCTGTCAAAGATAAAGCAAACTTTGTTCGAGATATAGCTAGTACATAATAAGTAAATAAACTTATCCAAATAATAAAGTACAATAAATAAAACTTTGTTAAAATTGTTACAATTAAAATATTATCTTCGTATTTAGCCGAAAAAATTCCCAACGCTATATCAATTATTAATCCTAAAAAATTACATATAACAAGAAGTGAATAAACAGAATTTTCAAAACTTCGATATCTTTTTTTGTTAAAATAAACAAGCATTAAAACGATACTATAAATAAAAGCGGAAATTTGAATATAAATACTGTTATTCATTCTAGACACCTACCTTAATATAAGTATACATTATTTAAGAAATTTTTTCAAACAATAACTTTAATTTTTAACTATTATTCCCCTTTGATTTAATCCTCATCTTAACTTTAAGTTTAATCTCACTTTCAAGAGGTGCTTTTTCAAATTGCTCGACCGCAATAAAATTAGGCTTTCCTGCTGGCGTATAAGGTATCTCATCACTTAAAACGACATATTCGATAGGTCTAGCCATCTCACGTAATGTTTTTTCACATTTTTTTTCTACTTCGTCAATTACTGGCTGAATTTCTTCATTGTCTTTGATTACAACATATGCCTTAAGTTTATTTAAACGACTTTCCGAAGGAACCGAAATAACAACGCAATCAGAAACACTACCCGAATTATATTTACCTACTATCAAATCTTCAACATAATCATTACTTATTTTTGATACTGTATTTGAATTCAAATCGACAATCATCGTAATTCTTTTCTTTCTTGCTACATATTGAAGATCACCACTTTTACAAAATTTTCCAATATCTCCTGTTCTAATCCAAGTTACAAGTTCCCCATCTTTATTAGGAATATTAACAAATATCTTTCTATTTGCTTCATCATTTTTATAATATCCAAGCATCATACTTGGTCCATTAATTAACATTTCTCCTTCTTCTTCGTAATCTAATTCTTCCAAAGTATCAGGATCTACAACCATGACAGTAGTATCATTTAGTGGTCTTCCAATAGTCTGAACTTTTTCTTCATCATTAAAAGTACATGTTGCACAACTTCCCATTTCTGATAAGCCATATCCAATTGTAATCGGTACTTGACATCCATGCCTTTTCAAAAAGTCCATAACTTCTTTCGTCTTTTCTTTTGGAAGTGCTCCTCCACCAGAGACAACAAATTTAAGTTTGGATAAATCAATATTCTCTTTTTCAAAGCCAGGATCATTTGCCATTGCTTCAATTATTGATGGAATTGCTTGCATAATGGTTACATCATGTTTAGCATAATATTTATGAATATTCTTATAATCAACCTTGGGAATAACTATAACATCAAAACCACGACACAAGCACATATGTACTTGATTACATAAAACATAAACTGGATATGGTGGTAAAACCAATAGTTCCTTTTCCCCTCTTTTTAACTGTGGTGTATCAATTGCAATTTGACGAACCATTTCATTAAAGCCGAACATTGATGAAACGACACCCTTTGATTTACCAGTTGTTCCACTAGTATGTGTTATCGAAGTAGGAACTTTACCATCACTACTGCGTACTACTTCAACTACATCTTTATATTGCTTTCCCTTTTTAATAAAGTCATCATAACTAATATATCTACTATCTGAATATTCTTCCTTTTTGGTAAGCTTATTAACCACATCCAAAACAGATTTTAAACTCTTCTTTTCTTGGTATTCATTTTTTATACTATCTCTTAAAATCTTTAATTTTATTGCACTAGAGACAGCATTGGTAGGTGAAACCATAATAACATGAGGAATATCTAGTTCTCTGACAACTTCTCCAAAATTTTCTAAATTGCCATCATAACCAACAAATATTTTTGAATTAACTTCTTCTAAATAGAATTTAACCTCGTCCTTACTTGCTAAAGGATGTATTTGATTAGGTATAGCCCCAATTTTATTTAATGCATAATAGATAACGATATTTTCAACAAAACTAGGTAAACATACCGTAACAATTTCTCCTTGTTTAACCCCTAACTCTTTAAATGACTTAGCACAATCATCAATCATCTTAAATAATTGCCTAAAAGTAATCTTCGTACTAGGATAATCTTCAAGTGGATCATATTCAAGTGCTATACTATCTAAATCATTTTTATTGCATTCGTAAAGATACTCATATACATTTAGTTTTGAATCTGGCATCTTTACTGCCCCATTTTTACTTCTTTTTAACCATATTTTTTCCTCTGATGGATAACTTTTTTTCTGTTCCATAAAACCTCCTAAATCATTGTTAACAAACAAAATTATATCAAGTGCAAAATTAGTTTATCAAATTATTAAAAATATATCAACTAATTTTTAGATAATAAAAATACTTTTGTTAAAAAAAGTATCTATCCTGTATTTAGTTAAATATTTTTATTTAAAATAAATAACTCAAAAAGGATATTTTTATCTGCTAATCCTAATTTTATTTTTCTATCTATTTCAAATAATTTTAATAAATAATCTTCTAATAATTCTTTACTATAATAATAAGAATTATTAATAGCAAGTTTTACTCTATAAGGATGTACTTCTAATATTTTAGATATTTCATCATTAGTTTTATTTTTATTATAAAGTATTTTTACTTGTAATAAAAATCTAAATTGACTAGCTATTAATCCTATCATTTGTTGCACTTCATAATTTTTTGTTAAGAATATATTATATAATTTTATTGCTCTTTTAGTATCATTTTTAATGATAGCATCTGAAAGAGCAAATATTTCTTCTTCATCATTATTTATACATAATAAATCTATATCATTTCTTGTTATTAGTTTTAAATTATAACAATAATTTTTTAATTTTTCTAATTCATTTTCTATATTTATTATATCTGTACCAACTTTTTCTAAGAAATAATTTATATCATAATCACTTATTTTAAAATTATCTTTATCTAGTATTTCTTTAACTAAATTTATTAAGTAATTATTATCTTTTGAAAGATATTCAACTTTTCCTATAGTACTTATTTTTTTATATATTTTTTTTCTAGTATCTATTTTATCTTGAAAGAATGTAAATATTAAGATTATATCTTTATTATAATTATCTAAATATTTAATTATTTCTTCATAATCTTCTTTATTTGAAAGGGCTAAAGTTATATCTACAATAATTAATTTTTTTATAGAAAATAGTCCTAAAGTATTACATTCTTCTAATATTGGATGAAGGGTTTCCTCATTTAAAGTATATTTAATAATACTATTTTCTTCAATATTATTTTTTTGTATTAATTTATCTATATAACGCCATATAACTTCTTTATCTTTGGAATATAATAAGTATATCATTTTTTATTTTCTACTATACTACAATCGTATTCATTAGATTCGTAATAATCTAATAATTCATCATAGTTTCTTGTCATATCTTTTGAAGAGGTATAATTAATATTTATTCGGTATTCTAAGTCTTCATCTATATATGTTATATTTCCCTCTTCATTAACATATTCTTTTTGTAAGTCATATTCTTTGAAATTATAATATTTATCGTTATCATTAAATTTATATACAATTAATCTTTGATGACTTCTTAATAAGTTAGAATTATTAAATACTAACGTTACAGTCTCATTTGCTTTAGCATCAAGATTATCTGGAATATAATTTTTAGTACATTCATAATACATATTTTCTCCATAAATTAATTCTGGATGAGTATATATATATAATCCTCCGAAGATTATTGCAAATACAAAAGCTAAAGCCATAATTTTTGCTACTTTACTTTTCTTTTTAACTGGTGTTTCTACTTTAACTTCTTCTACTACTTCTTCTTTCTTTTTTGGTACTTCTTCATTACCAAAGAAAATATTTTTTAATTTTTCTAAATATTCATCTTTTACATCTAAACTATTACTATCAATTATTTCTAATCTTTCTATATCTGGTATTTCTATTAATTCAAAGTTGCCAATTGATTCATTATTTAAATATTTCCAAACAAATTCTTTAACCATTTCAGCATCTTTAATATTTTTAAATTTCATTATTACCATTTTTTTACCATTTAATAATGGTGAACCATAAAATAAAGTTTTATTTTCTTTATCGGCAAAAATAACATACTTAGTACCATATTTTTTATCTTTAAACATTATAAATAGTTTAACTATTCGCTCTTCTTGTTTTAAAACTAGATCACTATTTGTAACCAGCATTTCTTTACCCTTCATTTTTTTCCTTCTTTCTATTTAGAATTATACTATATTTTTTTCCCCTTTACAAGACATAATTATTTTATTTTTTGCCTAATAAAACTCTTTTTTTAATATTTTTTTCTTAATATTTAATTCTTTTAAAATAGCTCTTTGATTTTCTTTTACACTTTTACTTGGTTTAATAGAATTAATTTTCTCACATTTTTTGACTACTTTACTATTTTTAGCTTTGTTCATCTCTTCTTTTAGTTTTGATTCTTTGGAGTTTGCTATTGATAGGGCTAGATTCAATTTGTTTATTAATTTTTTTGTTTTTAAAGTTGGTATAAAAGTAATTGTAAGTAATGATGGTATTAATACTTTTAATACTATATTTAATATATATGGTAATTTGCTATTTAAAAATAGTAATAAAATTATTAAAGATAAATTTACTAATATTGATATTTTTTCAATTATTTTTTCTTTTAATAATAAATTATTTTTATTTTTTATTTTATCTTTAATATTTTTTATAACTATATTATTAATTTCTAATTCATTTTCTAAATATAATACTTCTTCGACATTACCTTCAATTTTTCTAAAATTAGCAATCTCTTTATTATTTATAACCATTGTTTCTACATATTTATCATACTCTATAAAATATTTATTCATAACTTTCTCCTTTGTAAGATGCTTTTATATTTTATCATATAATTATTATATTTGAAAAGTATAAATTTGATTATTAAAATAAAATACCGAAACTATAAATATTTCGGTTTAACTACTTGTACATAGGTAAATATTTTTATTTACTTTTTAAAATAATAAAAGATTGTTTTATATTTATTTTGAAAAATCTATATCAGAAAAATAAAGCTTTTTAATTTTTTCTAATGAGTCTTTAATATATTGGCAACTAATTTTATATTGATTAAATACAATATTAAATCCCTCATCATCGTTACATACAAAATTCCAATAATTATATCCAATAAGTAACTCTTCTTCTGAAAAATATTGTTGGACTCTTTCTTGTTTCCATTCATTACCTTCACCAAATTTGTTATAAGCAGTTCCTAAAAATATACTTATTTTTTCATCTGCTTTTATAATTTTATTTTTTAACAAAAAATATTCTTGTAATAATTCTGTTTTTTCAGCTTTAGATTTTTTGTTATCTAAATCTCCTCCTGCTTTTAATTCTATAATATAATGTTCTTTCTTCTCTGGATTATAAAAATAATTATCAGTTTCATGATTCTTCATATAACTTTCAACATTACTAGGCTTTACCCATGTAAAAGAGGCATAATCATTAACTGTTGGTTTAACATGTTTATCATATTCGGCAAGTAAATAATCAATATGCTGACTTTGTTGTGGTAAAAGATAAGAATCTATTCTTCCACGTACTTCGTATGACAACTTAGCAATAGAATTTCCAATATTTTCTAAAACTTTTCCAAAGCTTGAATCAAACGAGCGTACAAAAGCAGAATAAAACATAAATTCTTTACCTAATTCTGCCATAAAAACATTGTTCTTTTTTGAATTAATAACCCCATTTGGATCATTTATTTCTGCAGTATATCTTGCTTCAAAACCTTCAGCAAAACTTTTTATATTAGAATCTACAATAATTTTAATTGCTTCTATTTTCTGTTTTCTTATTATATCATTATTCATTATCTTCCCCCATTTTATAATTTGTTATTATAAGATGTTCAACATCTTT
>CANPWS010000032.1 GCA_947584955.1 uncultured Bacilli bacterium
AAATCATAAAAAAACTGATAACTAGAACCTAATTCTAAATATCAGTTTTTAATTTTGTCTACTTTTTCAGCAGTCTCTAGCAAAACCTATTTTTTATATAGTATCAACAAATGTATCTTCTAGACATCTTAACATACATACACAATTCAAATTAATTGTAAAAAATGAATTAGTACTTACATAAGGAAATCCTGAAGTAGGATCAGTGCTTGGCGCTAGAACTCTACAAGTAGCACAACAATCATCTAATTTTTCTAACCTAAATACTGAAGATGTAACTGTTTCAGCAGGATCTCTTGAAATAGGCATTGATATTGGTGTACTACCTGAAGAACAAGTATAAAGAACTATAGGTCTAGTATTACAAAAAGTAGCACAAGATTGACCTAAGAAGCCTCTATCACAAGTTTCTAAGCAGCTATCACTTTGACAGACACTTTGTTGAAGTAGTAATATTACTTTTAGAATATCAGAGATGCAGTTATTGCAAGTATTACTATCATTATTACACATATAATCCACCCCTTTATTTATATTCAATATAATTTATGAGTAAACAAACTAAAAATGCACGACTAATACCTAAAATATGCATTTTTTTCAAAGATAGATTATAAAATTAAGTATGAAAAACAAAATATTGGGATTATTAACAATAATAGTAGTAATAATAGCCTTAATAACATCTTTTATAAATATAGCTTATTTTACTTATTTAAAAAGTATTATTTGGAGTATAGTAACAGCACTTCTTATTTTGATATCAATATACTATACATTTAAATTAAATTTTATTCAGTTTAGAATAAAAAAAATATTCAAATCTATATTTAAGAAAACAAAAGGACAAATATCAACTTTTGAATCATTATCAGTATCCTTAGCTGCTAAAATAGGTGTAGGTTCATTATCAGGAATAGCTTTATCTATTTTTATAGGGGGAGTAGGAACAATCTTTTGGATGTGGATAATAACCATAATAATAGCAATAATATCTTACATTGAGGGATATTTAGGAGTATTATATCAAGAAAAGAAAGAAAATGATATGGTCGGAGGTCCAGCATTTTATATAAAAAAAATAACTTCATCAAATTTTTTAGCTTTATTATATGCTATATTTACTATAATAGCTTATATATTAGGATTTATTACTATTCAGTCTAATACTATAGTAAAATCAGTAAATCATATTTACAATGTAGATAAATACATAATTTTAATTATTTTAGTAATATTTACAAGCTTAATAATATTCAAAGGAATAAAAAAAATAGCAATTTTTAGTGCAAAAATAGTACCAATAATGGGAATAATTTATATAATACTTGGACTATTTATAATAATAAATAACATAGATAAAATACCTCAAATATTAACATCTATAGTAAAAAGTGCTTTTAACTTTAAAAGTTTTTTTTCAGGTTTTTTAGAAGTATTAATAATTGGAGTACAAAGAGGAATATTTGCAAGTGAAGTAGGCGTAGGAACTAGTGCTATAGCTTCTTCAATGACTACAGATAGTCCTAAAAATCAAGGGTATGTTCAACTATTTGGAACATATTTTACTATCTTTATTATCTGCACAATAACATCATTTATCATAATAAGTGCTAAAGTAGAAGTAAATTCTTATAAAAACATAAATGGAATAGAATATTTAATAGATGCATTTAATTATCATTTAGGAAATATAGGAAGTTTAATATTCATAATAATAACTATCTTATTTGCCTTTTCAACAGTAGTCTCAGGATATCTTTTTGGAGAGTTATCACTTAAATTTATTATAACTAAATTAACAAACAAAGAAGTAACATTATTTAAAATATTAACAATAATTTTAGTATTTTTAGGAGGAATATTAAGTCCAAATATATTATGGAATTTAATAGACATATTAATAGCAATATTAACTATAATTAATCTATATACTATATTTTGTTTAAAAAAGAAAATAGAATAATAAATTAAAAATTCATTTCATATAATAAAAGTGGAGATACTATGAAAATATTAGATAGAATTAATAATTATATAAACGAAAATGAGTATAAAATAGTTATAACTGAAAGTTATATAAATATTATAAATTATATAGAAATACTAGATTTTGATTCTACAAAAATAAGTATAAGACACGAAAAGGGAATAACTAGTATAATAGGAAAAGATCTAGTAATAAGTAAAATGTTCCAAGATGAAATATTAATAACAGGTAATTTTTATACCGTTAATTTAAAAGGTGAAACATGAGAAATACTTTTTTAGATAAGATAGAAAGTACATGTAAAGTTGTAGTCGAAGGAAAAAATGTTAATAATTATATAAAAAGATTAATAAAAGATAAAATAAATATAATATCTTTAAAATATAATAACTATAATAAAGCAGAAATAATAATTAAATATGAAGATTATTTAAAATTAAAAGATATGAGAAGTATTTATAAAATAGAAATTATAGAAAAGTATGGTAAGTTAAAATTTATAGAAAGAATAAAAAGAAATTATATTTTATTTTTATCTATATTATTAGGGTTAATTGTAATTATATTTTTATCAAAAGTTATATTTAGTATTGAAGTTATACATACAAACAAAGATATAATAACTTTAATAGAAAAAGAATTAAAAGATCATGGAATAGAAAAATATAAAATGAAGAAGTCTTATAAACAGTTAGAAGAAATTGAAGATGATATTTTAAATAAAAATAAAGATAAATTAGAATGGATAGAAATAGAAGTTTCAGGAACTAAATATATAGTTAAAGTTGAAGAAAGAAAAATAAAAGAGAAAAATGATATTAATAAGTATCAAGATGTAGTTATGAAAAAAAGTGGTATTTTGAAAAAAATTGTAGCGTATTCTGGGGAAAAAGTAAAAGAATTAAATACTTTTGTATCTAGTGGTGATACTGTTATAAGTGGTACTATTACTAAACCTAGTGGAGAAAAATTTTATACTATGGCAAAGGGGTTAATATATGCCAATGTTTGGTATACAATCGATGTTGAATATCCATATCATTATAAAGAAGAAAGACTAACTGGAAGGCAAAAAGAAGTATATTATATTAGTTTTTTAGGAAAAAGAATAAGTTTATTTGATTTTAATAAATATAATAGCTTTCAATCAAGTCCTAAGGTAATATTTTATAATAATATAATTCCCCTTAGTTTTGTAAAAGAAAAAGAGTATGAAGTAATAATTATAGATGAAATATATACTGAAGATGAAGTAATAAATAAAGCTATAGAACTTGCAGAAAGTAGATTACTTTCTTCTAATGATAAAATAGAATCTGTAGATGAAGTTAGTATTATTACTAAGACAAATTTAGAATCTAAAATAAAATTAAAGTTATTTTTAAGTGTAACTGAAGAAGTATCAATGACAAAAGATATTACCTTAGAAAATGAAGAAATTCAATTAGAAAATGAATAACTAAAATTAGGCTATTTAATGCTTAATTTTTTTTAATATTAGTTATAAATTCTTGACATAAGAATATTAATATAATATAATGTAATTGTATTAGTACAAATAATACAATTTTGGAAGGAGAAAAAAATGATAAAAATAGAGAAATTATCTAAAAAATATGATAAAGAAAATGTTATAGATAATTTAAACTGTGAAATAAAAGATGGCTGTATCTATGGATTAGTCGGAGCAAATGGCGCAGGAAAATCAACATTATTAAGACTCATAAATGGAATATTTATGAAAGATGAAGGAAGTATTTTAATAGATAATGAAGAAGTATTTGAAAATGAAAAGATAAAGCAAGAATTAGTATTTGTACCAGATGATTTATTTTTCTATCCAGGTTATACTTTATTAGATACGGCAAAATATTATGAAGCTTTATATAAAAAATTTGACATGGAATATTTAAAAAAACTTGCTAGTTTATTAAAGTTAGATTTAAATAGAAAAATAAATACCTTTTCCAAAGGCATGAAAAGACAATGTGCATTAATATGTGCATTAGCTACTAAGTGTAAATATATGTTTTTTGATGAAACCTTTGATGGTTTAGATCCTGTTATAAGAAATGCAATGAAAAAAATAATTGCAAGTCAGATTGAAAAAGAAAATACTACCATTATAATGACAAGTCATAATTTAAGAGAATTAGAAGATATTTGTGATAATTTAGGATTATTATATAAAGGTGGAATTCTTTTTGAAAGTGATATAGATAGTATTAAGACAAGTATGTATAAAGTACAAATATCACTTAAAAATGATTTTTCTAAAGATAGCTTTAAAGATTTAGAAGTGTTATCTTTTAAAAAAGTAGGAAGTGTTGCTACTATAATAATAGATGATAAAGATGGAACAAGTAAGAAAAAATTAGAAAAATTAAATCCAATAATTTTAGATTATTTACCCCTTACTTTAGAAGAAGTATTTATATATGAAATGGAGGCTTTAGGTTATGAATTTAACAAACTTGTTTAATTTTAATTATTTAAAACAGAATGTAAAAAAATCTAAAGTAATATTATCAATATTTATAGGATTAATACCTATATTAAATACAATTATATTAATAATGGAATTTGATAACAATAATAATCAAGTATTTAATTTTCAAAATATTTCAGTAATAAATTATATTGGTATATATTTCTTACCAATAATAGTATCAATTTGTCTTTTTAATTATGTTTATAAGAAAAAAAGTGTCGATTTTATAAATTCAATGCCTATTACTAGAAAGAGTATTTTTGTAACAAATACAATATTTGGAATAATAATCTTTTTAGCAATGTTAATTATAAATATTATATTATTAAAAGTATTAACTTTAATATTTGGTATTCAAATTCCTTTTATGATGTTTATAGATTACTTATGGTTTTGGTTTGTTGTATACATGTTTGTCTTTTCTGCGACAAATTTAGCTATGAGTGTAAGTGGTAATGCAATAACTCAAATAGTATTAACTCTTTTAATAATATTTTTAGTACCATTTACTACATCATTTATGAAAACTATTAATAGTCAGTATAAAGATGTATATTTAGAATGTACAAGTGATGAATGTATGATGGAGTCATACTATTGTTATGATAATTTAGAATGTGCTGTTAATAAACAGTTAAATCTTTATAAAATGTATGATGCTAGGAAAATAAAAAAAACAAATTACACATCTCCTTTTGCTTTTATAAATGTATTTTCATATAATAATAGTAGTTCTATTATAAATTTTATAAGTGTAGTAAAAATGATTATCTTAACTATTATTTATATAGTACTAGGATATATAATGTTTTTAAGACGAAAAATGGAAGTAAGTGAAACAAGTTTTAAAAATATTCATGTTCATAATATAGTAAGATCTTTAACATTAATACCAATAATAGCAATTTTTTATGAAATATTAAAAGAAGAAAATTTAATATCAATAATTTTTGTTTTAGTACTTATGTTAGTATACTATTTTGTATATGACTTACTAACTAAAAAGAGTATTAATCATATAAAAATATCATTAATTTACTTTGTATTAGCTACTACTATAATAACTACAACCTATGGTATTGTAGATAAAGTTGGTAATGAAGAAGATGAAAATATTTTAAAATATAATGACATAAAAGAAATAGCTATAAAATTACCAAATAGTTATAATGAAGATAAAATATATGTAAATGATAAAAATATCTTAAGTACAGTAATAAAAAGTCAGTCTGATATGGATATGGGAATATATGTAACTAGTTATATAAAAACTAAAAATAATGAAGAATATGAAATACGTAATTATTTATCAAAAGAAAATTATAATAAAGTTTTAACATTATTATCAAATAATGAAACATATTCTAAAAATTATAAACAAATTAATAATGATAAAATATTTGCAGTTAGTGTAGGAAGAAAAATTTACTCTAAAAAAGATAGTAAAAAAATCTTAGATTTAGTAATGAAACATTAAATAAAATGACATTAAAAGAACAAATTGAATTACAAAGAAAGTATAATAATATTAATAGTAATGAATATATAAAAATATATAGTTATGAAAATCATGATATTAAAGAACAACAAATAAATGGATACATTAGTTATGACATTATTAATTATATTGTAAATAATGAAAATAGTGTTCTTAAAAATGACTTAGAAAAAATAATACCTTCGGATTTTCTAGTATATTATTCATCTCATTATTTTAAAGATGATTATGATATTGATTATTATTTAATGAGAAAATCTAAAGATGAGATATATAATTTTATTTTGAATAATGTTAATAATAATGTAGATATGAATAAAGAATTTTTACAATTAGAAGTATCATTTAAAGGTATGACATATAATTTTACTACTAATAATGTTTCTGAATTTAAGGATATACTTGATAATAAAGGGAAAGAATTAGAAAATGATTCTGAATATCAAGAATATTTAAAAGAAAAACAATTAACTGAGAATGATAATTATAATTATTCTTATGTGGATGAGGATAATAATTATGCTTATTAATTTAGATTTTTCAAGTAGATTACCTATATATGAACAAATTGTAAATGAAATAGAAAGATATGTAGCACTTGGTATATTAAAAGAAAAAGAACAAATAATGTCTATAAGAGAATTAGCAAGTAATCTTGGGGTAAATCCTAATACTGTTAAAAAAGCATATAGTATACTAGAAAATAAAAAAATAATTACAACTGTTTCTACTAAAGGTACGTTTATTAGTGAAAATGCTAAAAAAGTCAAAGAGGAAACTGTAAATAATTATATTGAAGAAGTGAAGAATATAATAGTTAAATTAAATAAATTAGGTTTAACTAATGAAGAGGTAATAAATAGATTAAAATGAAAAAGATAATAAAATACCTAGTAAGTTTAATTGTATTAATTATATTATTTACATTAATAATAAATATAGTAGTGGTTGTAAAAACTAAAAGAAATATAAAAGAGGGTAATTATATGGATTTTGAATATGCTATTGTTCTAGGTGCTAAAGTAACAAATAATCTGCCAAGTTTGATGTTAAAAGATAGATTAGATAAAGCTTTAGAAATATATAAACAAAATAATAATATAAAAATAATATTATCTGGAGATTCTGTAGATGAAAAAAAATATGATGAAGTTGGAGTTATGGAAAAATATTTAATAGAAAATGGTGTACCAATTAATAATATAATTTTAGATAAATATGGTATAAATACTCATGATAGTATTATTAGATGTAAAGAAATTGTTAAAGATAAAAATGTATTAATTATTACTCAAAAATATCATTTATATAGAAGTCTTTATATAGCTAAAAATATTAAATTAAATGCAAGTGGTGTATATGCTAAGGAAAAAGTTTATTTTGGTAATACCAAAAGAATAATTAGAGAAATGCTTGCAATAGTAAAAGATTTTATATTAATAAAATTTGATAAAACAAGTAAATATTAAAAAATAGACTGTTTCAAAAATTAATTATTTAATTTTGTAGCAGTCTTTTTAATAGTTTAATTTATAAACTAACTTAAGTATAAAAATTAAATAAAGCATCCAAAATGTGTTGTATTTTTTATAAAAATGGTATAAAATATAACAAAAGAAGAAAAAATAATATTAAAAATTGATGTTATTTGATTTACTTATATGATGTAATATATATGAAAGGATGATTATAATGATAAGATATGTTAAGTTAGTTAATTATAAATCACTTGTTAATTTTGATGTAAATTTTATGAAAACTAAGACAAAGGCTAAAAATTTAGTACTTATATATGGTGAAAATGGAATAGGAAAATCTAATTTTGCCAATTCATTTTATACACTTAATGAAACGATGAGAACTATGTCTTCGATTGAAATATTCAAAAAAATAATTGAACAGTCCGAAGATAAACCAAATAAATATAAAAATTTTATAGAAAAACATATAAAAGATAAATTTAAAGATATCAAAATGATTATAAATGATTGTAAAACAATTGATTCAAATGATAACATGATAATGGAATATGGTTTTATTTGTAATAAGAAAAATGGAATTTATCGTATAGAAATGAATAATGAGGAAATTGTTTCTGAAAAGCTAGAATACGTTATTAATAAAAATCAAACTTATTTTTTTGATATAGATAAAAATAATGTTAAAATTAATACTAATATTTTTACTGATAAAAATTATTATAATGAATTTATTGAATTAATTGATAAATATTGGGGAAAACATTCCTTCCTTTCTATTTTATCCTATGAAATTGAAGATAAAAAAAGAGAATATATGAATAAAAAAATATCAAAAAATTTATTTGAGGTGCTTTCATATTTGAAAATTATATGTACTAAAATAAAAGGTGGCAATCATAGTGAATTTGGTATTATTGGAACTCATCATAATTTAATGGATGATTTAGAAGAAGGTAAAATATCTGTAAAATATGAAAAAGAACTTAATAAAAATGAATATTTACTTAATGAAATATTTACTAATTTGTATTCTGATATAAAAAATGTTTATTATAAAAAAACAATCGAAGATAATTGTATAAAATACAAACTCTTTAGTAAGAAAATGATATATGGTAAAATAATGGATGTTGATTTTTCTCTTGAATCAACAGGAACACAAAATATTTTAACATTAATACCATATTTAATATCTGCGTGTGAAGGACAGACAGTAATAATTGATGAATTGGATACAGGAATACATGATTTGCTCGTAAAAAATTTATTAGAATGTATTGCAAGATATGTTAAAGGACAATTAATTATTACTACTCACAATACAATGTTAATAGATTCATCAATACCCCATGAAAATATTTATATTTTTAATGCTAATAGTAAATCCGAAAAAGAATTAATTGCAATAACAGATTTTGAAGGAAGAATTCATAAAAATAATAGTCCAAGAAGAAAATATCTTAATGGAATATATGGTGGAATTCCTATGTTTACAGATATAGATTTTGAAGAATTAATTAAAAATATAAAATAGAAGGCAAAATAAAGAATGAAAAAGTTAAATTACACTAAAGCTGTTGTAATTGTTCATGGTAAATCGGAGAAACAAATTTGTCAATATATTAAAAATAAACTTAGATTAAAAATGGAAATTTATAGTGATAAAAATGGTGAAAAGGCTATACAAATAACTAGTTTAAAAAATACATTAAATAATAAAATTTTTAAATCGTTTAGAAATTTTATTAAAATATATGAAGATATAAAATTAACCGATGATGGAAAATCGATAGATAACGATTTTAAAATATTTATAATTATGGATACTGATGATTGTAATGATAAGCAAAAAGAAGATTTTATGAATGGAGATATGTTTAAGACACATTGGGCTTATAAATATATAGTACCTATATATAATATTCCAGAACTTGAAACAGTATTGGAAATGGCAAATATTCCATTTAAAAAAGCTGGAAATAAAAGAAAAAAGGAATACATTGTAATATTTCCAACAGATCCAAAATATGAAAAATCTGACGAAATCCAAATTAGGGATTTACTTAATACATTAAAAAAGCAAAAAAATACAAATTTAAATGAATTTTTAGATTTTTGTTTAAAATCATCTAATTAATTATATATTCAAAATTATTACCGAAATATTTATAGTTTCGGTATTTTTATGTGTACAATATTTAGTATATATCAAATTTTTAAAAAATAGAAAAAATACTTAAAAATTATTGTATAAAAATTAAATAAATTATATAATTATGTTAAGAGAATTGAGGTGTAAAAAATGAAACCATTCATAAAATGGGCAGGTGGTAAAGAAAAAGAATTACCTATAATATTAGAAAATTTGCCAGAAAAATTTGAACGCTATATTGAACCATTCGTGGGTGGTGGAGCCGTATATTTTGCTTTAAATAAACCTAACTCTATTATAAATGATAAATCTGATGAATTAATAAATTTATACAATTTTATTAAAAGTGGAAATAAAGAATTTTTATCAAAACTTAATGAAATATTTCATAATTGGTCTTTGCTAGAAAAAGTAATAGAAAATAATTCAAAAGAATTACTAGATTTATATAAAAATTATTGTAATGAAATAGTTAAAGATAAAAATTTAAAAATAAAATATAATGATAAAATTTGCGAATTTGTAATATCACATTCAGAAGAATTCAATGGAGTTTTAACTAATCATTTTAATATAAGAATTGATAATTTTATACATGAAATTCAAAAAAATTTATTATCTAAAATAAGCCGTATGTGTAAAATATCTAAAAATAAAGGCAATCTTACAGATAGTAATATACTTGAAAATATGGAAGCATCTTTAAAAAGTGCATTTTATATGCATTTTAGATATCTATATAATAATAGAAATGAACTAGATATATCACAAGAATTTGCTTCGGCAATGTTCTATTTTATAAGAGAGTATTGTTATGCCTCAATGTTTAGGTATAATAAACAAGGAAAATTTAATGTTCCATATGGTGGAATAAGTTATAATAGAAAAGATTTTAATAAAAAAATAG
>CANPWS010000033.1 GCA_947584955.1 uncultured Bacilli bacterium
CATTAGCAAGTTCTTCTAAAGATTTATATTTATTAAAAAGAATGCTAGTTACTTTATTTACTCTTCTATCAGTAGTTTGAGCACTAAGCATGATAGCAATTAATAATTCATAGTCCTTATTATAATTTAATTCACACTTAGGATTAGGAAAAAGTTTATCTAAATAATCAAATATTTTATTATTCATCATCTAACCAATTGTAATCAAATAATTTCTCACTATTATTTTTAATATTATAATTATTATTACGATAGTTATTTTTATATTTGACTACGTCCTCCTTAGTCTTTAATCCTTTCCTATTCCAATCATATAAAATCTTATCAATATAACTTAAACTAGTTACATTATTATAAATAGCTTCCTTTAATGCTTCAATAATAATTTCATATGAAAATCTATCGTTAATCCATCCTTTAATAATTTCATATTCCATTGGAGAAATAGTTCTACCAAATTCAGCTTCAAAGATAGAAAAAATATCAGTATTATTAATATTATTGTCTTTTTGTTCTTTAAATAAATTTAAAATTTTACTATAAAGTAGATCTAAAGATATAAATTCTTCACTTTTATTATTTTTATTTTTTTCAACAGTAACGGTAATAAGTTTTTTTTCTGATAAACTATTAATAATTTCCATTACTTTAAACTTTTCCATATTAATTTCTTTAACAAATATATCAGGATTATAACTTATTTTATTGCCTAAATCCATAATAAAAATTAAAACTATTAATTCTTCTTCTGTAATATTAAGTCTTTTATAATTATTAAATATCATTCTAGGAATAACAATAGGTTTTTCCATCATTAAATTAAGTATCTTTTCATCCAATACTACCCACCTACTTCCAATGTTTCTTCTTTATCTAAAGTAAAAACATCATAATAATTATATATTACTTTATTTTTAGTTAATTTTTTTACTTCATACATAACTTTATTAAATCTATAAACTACTTCATATTTCTTATCAAATTTTTTCATTTTAGATACATCTTCTTTTAATATTTCTTCATAATAATCAGATAAAACAATTAAATTCTTATCAGTAATTAATATATAATAAGAATCTGATTTATTAAAATATTTAATATTATCTGAAATTTTATAATTATCAAGAACTATTTTTTGCATTTTATTTAAATAATTATTATTTTTAGTTACTACTATTCCAAAAGTTATTACAATTACTATTAAAACTAAAAAAACCATAACTATTATTTTTTTCATCTTTCCACCTTTGTTATCTATTATACAATTAATTTTTATTTTTGAAAAGATATATTATAACCTTTTACACTAAAATCATCATCTAAAAGAATTAAGGAAGTAAATTCATTTTCTCTTATTATATAAGTATCAATCCATGTAGTATATAAATGTTCTAAAAATTTCAATGAAAAATCACTATACTCATTATAAAATAAAACTGACATATCATCATTTAGTTTAATATTAATATCTTTATTATGATTATACAAATAAATAAAATCACAATTATCAAAATTACCAGATAAACTAATATCTTTATCATATATACAAAAGTTATATTTATTAATTTCTATTAATATTTTATCTTCTAGGCTAATAAGTATATTATTTATATTAATTTTTTTATTATAATTTAATTTACTTTTTTTTAATATATAATCTACTTTTAAATTTTTTATTATCTGATTATTATCTAAATCAAAATCATCACTTAAAATTAAAAGTGATGTATACTGATTTTTTAAAATAAGAAGGATATTATCATTTTCTTTAAGAAAAGATATTGAATTACTTTCAATATTTTCTTTAAATACTTTATTATTTTGTGAACACCCTGTAATAAGACATATAATTAATATTATATATTTTTTAATAAAAAACACCTCTACATAAAAATATGTTTAACTATAGGTGTTTATTATAAATTTAGATAATTCACTTTTATTATTTTTGATATTACCATATACAATTTGTTTTTCAAGATTACTTATTATATCTTTAAGAAAAGAGCCTGGTTTTTTATTTAAAATTTTTGCTATTTCTAATGGTGATATTTTTATATCTTTTACACTATATATAGGAAGTTTACTATATATTTCATTTAAAATTTTTTTATCTTTTTTCTTAATATCATAAACTACAGTACATAAATAAAGTCCATATTTATATAAAGTAAATTCATCAATATCTTTGTAGTTAAGTAATTCTTTTATTTTACAAATATTATCTTTTTCTAATTTAGAAAACGGGAAATCTTTTGGTAGATCTAAAACTGACCATATTCCTATTATATCATCACATAAAGTTATATCTTTTAAATTATTAATACCCAAAAACTTATCTAAACCTAAGTCTAAAATTATTTTTACTCCTTTTTCTTTATTCTTACTTAAAAATATCTTAGTTAACTCTTCTTTTTGATGATATTTAGATAAATCTTTTAATAAATATGCATATTTATGCATATACTTTTTTACTTTATTATCTATTTCAAAATCTAATATTGTTGCAAATCTAACTGCTCTTAAAATTCTTAAAGAATCTTCTTTAAGTTTATATTTAGGATTTTGTACTGTTTTAATTATTTTATTTTCCATATCAGACATAACACCAAGTACATCTAAAATATTTCCCTTTTCATCCATACAAAGTGTATTAATAGTAAAATCTCTTCTTAATAAATCATCATGTAAATCAGAAATATATTTTATCTTTACTGGTTTTCTATGACCTTCGTATTTTATCTCTTTTCTAAAAGTAGTTACGTCAAACTTTATTTTTTTATAAATAAGTGTCACTGAGCCATAAGAAAAATCTGATATACTTACATCTTTAAATATTTTTGCTATTTCTCTTGGTGTTGCACTAGTAGCTATATCAATGTCTGATGTCTTTTTACCAAGTAAATAATCTCTTACATAACCTCCGACGATATATGCTTCATAATTATATTCTTTAAATTTTTTTAATATTTCAAAAGCTTTCTCTTGCATTTTTACCTCTTTATAATTTAACTATTATTAATAACTTTTTGGCACATTTCATCTTTTAAGTTCCAATATATTTCATGAATTTGACCTATTAATAAACTTGTTTGATTAAATAAAAATTCATAATCACTATAACCTAAATTTGAAAGTACTACTAAAATGTAAGGATTTTCATCTAAGACAATTGCAGAATCATGAATAACAGTTCCACTCCAACCTGATTTACTTGCTGTATTTTTATAACCATTCTTATCCATAATAAGTTTAAATGTTACTTTTTTAAAATAATCCATAAGTTCATTTGCTAAATCACTTTTTGTATTATAAAAATCATATAATTCTCTCATATATATTACTGCATCATGTGCTGAGATATTTCCCCAGTTATCATATGACTTAAAGATTGTATTAGTACCCTTTTGCGACCAAAAATTATTCATATTTGCCTTACCAAAATGATCTATTAACATATTATAAGCTGCATTATCACTATATATTATTGCTAAAGAAGTTAAATCTCTAGCTGTATAATCTTGATAAAAAGCTCTCTCTTTTAAAAGACCCGTTCCAGTATTATAATAATATGGACTATATGTAAGCGTAGTATTTAAATCTACTACTTTATTTTGTGCCATTTCATATAAATATACAGCCATCGGTGCTTTTATTGTGGAAGCGGCAAATATAGATTGATCTTCATTATAACTAAGAGTATAACCAGTATGTAAATCAACATATTTAAATGCAAAATTATTATATGATCTATTATATAAATTTTCTAAAGTAGTCTGTAATAATTTAATATCATCATTTATATATTCTTCTTCTAATGGTTTATTCATACATATTGCATATTGATTTACTTTATTATTTTCAGAATCGAATTGATATGGAACTATATTAAAATCATAACTAGTTTTTAAAACATTCGATTTTTTATTATCGATTCTAGTAAAAAATTCTTCATAACTATTTATATCATCTTTATAATTAAAATTTTTATATATTATATAACATAATAATCCAAATGTAATTATTGGTACAATTACATATAAATTTAACATAAATTTTACCACTTTTTTCATTTTCTCTAAATCTCCATTTAATTAAATTTATCTTTTATTATAATTTTTTACGTATATGAACTTCAAAATATTACTTTGATAATATTTAAATAAAAAATCAAATAAAAATAATGTCATTTATTTTTAGTATTTTTGCCAAAAGATATATATTAAAAAGTTAACTTTATATGTCAAGATTACCCTTATGTTAATACTATTTAATTCACACTATTATACTTAATTAAATTATATCATTAATGAAAATTATTGTAAACTATAAATTATATTCTTTAATTTATATCTATTTTCTTTTTATTTATAAACTTATTTTTATTATTAACTATATTTTCCTAGTGCTTAAAACTCCATCAACTAAGCAAAATTAATTGTATAAATAACCTTATTAAATTAATAGAATTTTTTACATTTAAAACTAAGATTATTTATCGAGATAATTAATCTTTTCAATCTTTATACATATTTTCAAATATAAGAATTATCTTATTAATATATCTTCTATTTTTATATTATTATATTAAATTTTTATTAGTTAAAGTAAAAAAAAGTAAACCACTTTTTAAATATTATTATTTATTTAAATGTTTACTTTTAACTTTTTTAACAATTATAATACTACCAATCAAAAGAAATAATACTATTATAATTAAAATAATCTTAATGAAATTATTACTATTTTTATAAATATCTTTATTTTCATTAATACAATTATCTATACTTTGATTCATTTGAATTTTTGATACAATATTGCAATAATTATTATGTTCTGAATATGCTGATATAGCATCCATAATTTTATCTTTTATACTATTATTATATGAAATAAAAGTACTAGTTCCAATAACCGTAAATAACTTAGTATTTTTATTTATCTTCAATGCATCTTTTACTTTACTTGCTATATCATTATTTGCATCACTATCAATATATTCTAATGATATTCTTAAATTTTCTTTACTTTTTTCTTTTAACCATTCTATCTCTTCATCACATTTTTTACAGTTATTTGTATAAAAAACATATACTTTTATTTCATTTAATGATGATGAATTAGTAACTGCAGCCTTTGTTAATATAGGACATATTAATAAAAGAGATAAAAAGATTAATAATTTTATTTTTTTCATAATTTACTCCCCTAACTTAATTAGAGTGTGATAATTCTAACGTATCACACTCTAACTTCTATTGTACTTCATATTTAGCATAATATTGTTTATTATTTACTGAAGCTTTTTCATTTGATAAATCTAATAAATGAACATCTACACCTTGAGCTGTATAAGTAACATCTTTTGTATTAAAATCTTTTGGTATTCTAACTATAGATAATTCTAATATATCTTCATCATTTGTTAAACCATTTAATATTTTTACATCTTCTTTAAATAAGTTTTGATTTTTTAAAGCTTCTTCATCTGAACCAAATAATGAGAATTCTTCATATAATTTTTGCCAAACATCACTACTATTTTCACCCTCAGATACTGTAAGATTATATATACTTTCAGCATATTTTGCAGGTATTATAATTTTAGTACCAACTGGGAATGGTTCTACATCACCAGTAAAATTAGAATTACTTTTTTTAGTAAGATCAATTACTTCTTGTTTAAATATTTGTTTATTTTCTTCACTTACACTATATAAATCATAAAGTGTATCCCATTTATCTGTAGCTACTTTACCAGTAGTAGTATAACCTGTTAATTTTTTATTTCCATTATCTCCAAATATATACATACCATTTGGATTTAAAACAAAAGCCCAATATCTATGTGGTGTTTTAATTGATTGATTGTAATAATAATATCTTGGAACTTTTACACGGCTACTATCAAACCATATTGTAAATACTTGAGAATTTTCTTTAGTTAAATAATAATATGAATAATTAGTATCAACAAGTTCATCTAAAACAATTTTATATTCTCCAATATGTTTTTTACATTCATCAGTTAAATCTTCTACTGAATTATATTCTTCTTTACGGCAAATAAATTTTTCTATTAATTCATCATGAGATGAACTAACAGATGCACGCTCAACATTTGCTAAATCTTCTGCTGTCCATTTAGCATCAGCATTACTTATTATTTCTTTATATGTATCTAATTTAGTTATACCATCAACTTTAACAACGGGATTAGTAGATGATCCTTTTTCAACCATAACAACGGGATTAATATAACTTTCATTAAGATACTTTAAAGATGAAGCTGTAAATTTTCCCTTAACTTCTACACCAGCATCAGTATTATCTGATAAATCTACATTTTTTGCATTTACAATAGCAGTGCTATCTACTAATAAAGCTTTTTTAGCACCTGTTATTTTTACATTTTCAAATGTAATAGTACCATTTTGAACAGTAATTGCATAATCTTTTTTAGGATCACTACTAGTAGAAATAGTTTTAACATCATCTTCTTTTAAAGATTTAATAGTTAATTCTTTATTTACTTCATTAATAGTTAACATATTTGTTAAAGATATATCATTTTTTAAATATATATTTTTAACATTAGAAGTAGTTATTGCAGTATTCAATGTACTTTCATCTTTAACTACACGGTAATCAGCTTCAAAAGTAATTTTATATGTTTTAGCACTATCAACAATTTCAACATTATCAATATTTTTAGTTACTATTATTTCAAAATTAGGTGTTTCATTAAGTAAATCATCTAATGTTATATTTTGATTATCACTATGTAACTGTTTTAATAATTCTTCAATTTGTGTACTAACAGTACTTCCATCAGCTAATGTTATTTTGTGATCATCATCATATTTAAATGTAAATTCTGTTATTTCTTTTTTACTTAGTACATGACTAATTATTCCTTCTAAAACATCTTTAGTTAATAATGTAGAGTTAACTTCTGGTTTAAGTAATTTAACTTTTATATTATTATTTTCTTCTGATATAGATACGTTTATTTTGTCTTTTAAATTATTATCATTATTTATATTTTTAATAGCATCATTAACAAATTCATAAGTATTTATATCATAACGTGGTGTTAATTCTATATCACTTGTTAATTTATTTGCAACATATTCATCTTTTCCATTAATAGACCAATGTTTAAATGTATGATATTTTTTTGTAGGAATAGTCTCTGGTACTTTAACTACTTCATCTTCATATACTGCTAAATTAGCATCTTCATTTACTCCATCATTATATTTAAATGTAGCATGATACATTTTTACAAATTCTAATTCATCATTATAATCAATATAATAAGTTACAGGACGATATTCATTTAGTTGTCCATCCATATCAAATTGAAAAGCTATTTTTTTATCTTCTTTATCTTCGTATATTGAAAATAATACTGCTAAAGTTCCATCATGTATTTCTGTACTAGGAATATCTTTAGTTTGAGTTCCATCTTTATTTGTAAATAATTTAAATGTAGCTTTATCTACATATTCACTTGGTACTTTTATACTAACTGGAACATAAAAACCTGTTTTAGCTTCTCCAGAAAAGGCTGTAACATTTTCTTGTTCATAAACTTTACCTGTTAATTTATAGCTTGAAATATTTCCTTCATTTAGTACTTCATTTATTTCAATTTTATTTTTTGAAAAATCAAATTGCCAATTTTCAAATTCTTTATAATCACTATCACTTATATTACTACTAGTAGCAAGTTCTAATTTTTCTATTTCAGAATTTTGTTCTAAAACTAAATTGTTCCAATCAACAGTTATTTTATGAGCAACATATTCTTCATCTAAACCATCCATATCAACTTCTATTTCAAAAGTTTTAGTAGTATCATTTGGATGTAAATGTCTTAAAATATATATTTTATTACTTCCGTCATCAAAATTTGCAACACCAGTTATAGTTTTTTCTTCATCATTATCATGACTTAAAAATTTAATAGTTGTTTTTTCTGTTGCAACTTCATCAGTAGTAATTACAAATGCTAAATAATAACCTGTTAAATGTTCTTTAGCAAAGACATTATCTTTTGTTAATTTATCTACTATAGGCAAAAATCCTGAAACTGTAACTTTATCACCTAATTTAGAAAATTCAGTATTATAATTATCTGGTTTTGTAAAACCATAATTATTATTTAATATAGCTAAAGCTGATTCATCTGCTTTTTCTATTTCATATTCTGTATTTTTTATGAAAGTTACTCCACTATAATTAATTGTATATGATGATATATCATACTCATTACCTTCACCATCATAATCAACATTAATATCAAATTGACAATCTTCACCTTCACAATTTTCATTTAATTTAAACAATACTGTTAAATTATCATCTTCGCCAAACTTACTTTTATCATATGTATTTAATATTACACCTTTTTTAGAAGTAGTAATAATAATATCATCAGTAAGCATACCAGGCTTTAAATTAAATACAAAGTAATAACCTTCTTCTCCTTCTTTGGCAAAAACATTTTCTAATGTATGTTGACTTACAATATTACCAGTTAAATTATATTTATTTGTTTCTCCTTCTCTTGTTAAACTATATTCTCCATCTTTTAAAACATATCCCCACTTTTCTAATGCACTTTTATCATTATCAGATACTTCTTGTGATATATTTAAAGATGAATCTTCTTGAAATGTAAGATTACTATAATCAATAGTATAAGTAGAATCTCCATACTCATCTTTATCTGGTCCATCTAAATCTACTGTAATTTTAATTTTTTTATTTTCATTTTCTTTATCAATTGCCCATAATACAGCTAATCCATTTTCTTCATCAAAATTCTGTTTTGATGCATTTATTACATTTTTTCCTTCAAATTTAATAGTTGTATCATTTGTAGCATTTGGTACTTCTACTGTAAAAGCAAAATAATAACCAGTTTTATCATTTGGAAATACTGTTTCATCTACTGTTTTATTTTTTAAAATAAGTCCTGTTAAATTTCCTTTTTCATCTAAACTTAAATTTTGAGTATTTTTAGTATTTCCACCAGTAAATTTATAAGTTTCTTCGATTACTTTTTTATAATTACCTGTTTCTGTCTTATCAAGATCAACTTTTATTTCTGCTTTTTTAGGTATATATGTATAATCTATATAATCAATATCTATTTTTTTATCACCAGATAAGTCTAATTTTGTATCACCTAATAAATTATCTTTTATTTCCCATCTTACTGTCTCAAATGCTTCATTATATATTCTTTGTATTTTATGAATAGTCATTTTTCCATATATTGCATCATCATTCGTATATCCATCACTTGCATCTGTATCAATTGTTTTAGCAGCAAGCATGACATCTTGAGTTGTAAGTGGTGTATGAATAGATGTAAATGCATATTTTCCAATAATATATACATATCCTGCTCTTGGCTCAACATTAATTATTTCTTCACCTAATTCTTCTAAAGTCATTTCTCTTGCAAAAGATGAAATATTAAAGATGAAGAAAGAAATCAATGTAAATAAGCACATTTTTATATACTTTTTCATATTTTTTTGACTCCTTTCTTTTTATCTATACTCAACAGTAGCTTCTACTACTGTTCCACCTACTAGAGTAAGACTAGCTGTAGTTGTTTCTTTGTTTCCTACTGTAACTGAATCTACAGTTGCATTTTCTTTGGCAAATCTAATACCATTATAAAGAAATCCCAAATAATCTTCAAAAATATTACCATCTTTATATACTGTAAATTTATATTGTGCATCACTATTTACAGCATCCATTTCTACTACTTCAAGCACAATTTTATAAGAAGCTTCTTTTTCTAAAATATTAATTGTAATATTAGCTGTTTTTGCACCATCTTCAGTAGTAACAGTTATTGTTACACTTCCTGCACTTACTCCAGTTACTGTTCCATCAGCACTTACTGTAGCAATAGAATCATCACTACTACTCCAAGTAACATTTTTATTTGTTGCATCTTCTGGTGCTATAATTGCAGTTAACTGAGTTGTTTCTCCAATATAAATTTCTGTTTTAGTACTATTAATAGATACGTCTGTTACATTTTTAACTACAGGCTCTTGTGGTGTTTGTTGTGGTGTATTTTCACCTGGATTAGGAGTATTTTCTTTTACTACTACTGTTTTACTAGCAGTCTTTTTTCCATCTTCAGTGGTAACAGTTATTGTTACACTTCCTGCTTTTACTCCCTTTACATTTCCATTTTTA
>CANPWS010000034.1 GCA_947584955.1 uncultured Bacilli bacterium
CTCGTTATTTATTTTATTCAACTATATTATAACATTTTTTTGGTGATAAGTCCATTAAAGCCCTTATTTTATAAGGGCTTTAATCTTTTTGTGCGAAAAATTTTAATTTCTTTACAATATAAACAAAAAAGTAAACGTTTTTCCTTATTTTTCGGTGCGTTCACTTTTTTTTTAAATCTTTTTATTTCCTTATTTTATAAAATTTTGATTAACAAAGGAATTTATTCTGACAAAAATATTATTCATCACATTTAGAACACATATTAGGATTAGAATCAATTAAATATTTATTTAATCTATCATTTAAAGCATCTATTCTCTCCACAGTCCAATAATTATTTGGATCATCTTCACCCTTAGTATCCCAAGCCGTTTCATCATCAAAGCCAACTATTTCACCAGCATTAACAAAAACAACACTAGGAACATAAATCCTTTTATTACCTTCTTCATCTTCATGTAAATAATTACTTAAAAAAGTAATAATTTTTTGATATTTATCTGTATTATTAGTTCTATCTTCTTTAATATTATAATAATAAATTTCATCAAAGCCCATTTCCTTAGCAGCTTTATTTAAATAAACAACATATCTTTGACACCATTTACACTCTGGAAATCCAAATAAAATAACACCTGTTCCTTTACTTAAAAAATCAATAACCTCGTCATAATTCTTATAAACAAAAATATTATCTTCTCCAACTTGTGTATATTCATCTGAAAAATTTAATTTTTCTTTATTGTTATCACTATTATTTTTATTTAAAGCTAAAATAAGACAAATAGACAAAACAACTATTATTAAAATAAGTATTAATATTAAAATATTTTTCATATTTTTATTTTCCTTCATTTCTACTACCTCCAATATAATTTTACAATAATAATAAAAAAAAGAAAATAAACTTTGCTAATTAAAATGTATACTTTGCGTTTACATAACTTAACTAACACAATTTTTTTCTAATTCTACTTTTATATTATAAGTAATAACTTCATAAGAAGTATTAAGTGCATTTAATCTAATATATAAATTATTACAGTCTAATTTATCACAACTACAATCATAATCATCAACATTAAAAACAACATCATTTAAAAGCTCATTTAACGTTTTAGCATTATTTAAATCATAAGAATTATTATCTTTTATCTTTCCATATTCATATATTTTTTTATCAATTTGTCCAACTTGTTCATATAAAATACATTCTATATCTAAATATTTACTTACTTGTTCATCAGTACATTGAATATCTGAAATATATATAGATTTTTTATTTTTATTATAAGCAATTACTCCTTTAACACCAAAACAAGAATTATTTGAAGTAAGAGAATTAAACTTAAATTCTTCATTATTACCATTTAAAACTATTAATAATATAATACTTATTAATAAAATAATTACTAATATTAATATATAAATTCTATTTTTATTATTATGTAATTGTGGTTTGTCTTTTTTAGTACTAAATTCCCCATTAATTATTTCATTAATATCAACATTAAAAATTTCAGATAATCTTCCCAACATCTCAATATCAGGTATTCCACGTCCATTTTCCCATTTTGAAACAGCTTGACTAGTAACTAAAAGCATATCTGCTAACTCTTTTTGGGTTAAATTTAGTCTTTTTCTATTTTCATTAATAAATTTTCCTATTTTTTCTGAATCCATTTTATCACCACACATAATATCAATAATATTATTGATATTATTATATCATGTATATTTTAAGATGTAAATTAAGAAAAAAAAGTATTAGAACTTTTACCTAATACTTTTATTTATCTTCTTCTGGTTTTAATTTTACTATTTTTTTAATCATTTTTTCATTTTCATCATATCTATAATGATATTCTAATTGCATTTTTTTATTTTTATATTTATTAGGAATTAAATATACAAATATATATTCTTTATTATCATTAAATTTAATACTCTGATTTCTATAACCGACACCATAATTTGTAAAATAATTATAATATTTTTTATCAGGTTTATATGTAATACCCTTTACTCTTAATAGAAACTTATCTGAATCTAATGTAAATGGTGATTGATAATTAGATTTTACTGTAAATTTAATAATTAAAAAGAATGAATCATCTGTATTAATTTCTTTACCAGTATCATCTTTCGTAGTAATAATACTATCATTAATACTAAGAGTATAAAAATTATCTAATTTAATAACATCATTTTCTTTATATTTTAAATTAATATTTAAACTTATTGTAGTTATAAGCTTAATTAATATAAAGAATAAAATTACTGATGAAAATATAATTATAAATAATCTATTTTCTTGATAATAATATTTAAGTTCTCTTAATTTTCTTCTAGAAACTTGTTCAACTTTATTAGAATCAATTTCAATATTAAGTTCAAATTCTTCATTATCATGAACATCAATATCTAATTCTTGCATATCTCTTTTAAAATCAAACTTTTTAATATCGAATCCTAATGTTCTTATAATAAATGGAACTAAAAAGATAATTTGTCCAATCATCATAAAAGTAGATATATCTCTAGCCATCAAAATTGTTTGCTGCTCTAAAATATTATCTTCTGCGGATAATAATATTTGCTCTACAAAAATATATCCCACAAAGACGCATATATAAACTATCATAGTTATTATATACATGAGCACAGGCTTCTCTTTTTTCTTCATAAGTACAATAAGAGCCACTATTAGTAATATTATTAGTACTATAACTATATATATTAAAAAATTAATATAAGATGATGTTTTGAATGTATCAGGAATAACATTAGAAGAACTACTTAAAAAAGAAAACAATTTATAAGTTCTACTAATCATAAATATTAATAATATGCTTATAACTAAATGAACCCTTTTAAAATGTTTAATTAAAAATGCATATGGTTTTCTTAATATCATATATAACAACACCCTTCCTATAATAAATTAATTATACAATAAAAAAAAAGAAAATGAAATAGTATTTTACATATTTTCTTTTTTATCTTTATATACTATTAATTGTTCTGGTAGTAAAAATAATTTATTATTTTGATTTATAATACTATCATAACTAGTATTTAATTTTTGAGATATTGTTGATAATGTATCTCCTTCTCTAGTCATATAATAATCTACTCCATTTTTAGGTATAGCAATTACTTGATTAGGATAAATATAATCATCTAAATCAAGTCCATTAATTAAAGCTAATATTTTATAATCAACGTTGTATTTATTTGCTATTTTATATAAATTATCTCCTTTTTTAATTGTATAATATTCAAAGTATGTATTTGATATTTTAGGTACTACAATATTTTCTCCAGGTGTAAGTATATAATCTTTATTAAAACCATTTAATTGATATAAAATATATGGTGTTATATTATATTTTTGAGAAATTGAGGAAGCACTATCTCCTTCTAAAACTGTATATATGTCGTACATTTTATCACATCCTACCTACTTTATATTATTCCAAAAAAAGAAAAAGGTACTTAATCTTTTTCTTTTTCTCTATCTTTATATTTTCTTTTTTCATTCATCATATATTCTGATATATTAGTTTCAATTTCTGGTAAAGCTTTTTTACTTATATTTGATAAATTAATATTTTCATCAATTGTATCAATGCAAATTTTTCCCCAAATTATTCCTGCTTTTATTGATAAATCATTAAACATATCGGGAGTAACTGCTGTAAAAAAGTAACCGAATACTAATCTTTTTGTTGCAAAAATAAGTCTCTTATTAGTAAGGACAACTATATTAGTATTTGTAAAATCAAATATTCCTTTATTTTTTTGTCCTAAAAAAACATATAGTATTTCTTCACCTGGATTTAAATGTTTATCTATAATGTTAGCATGACTTCTTATTCTCCATGCAACTGTGGTAGGATATTTAAGTTTAAATCTTTTAGCTAATTCATATGTTTTACTCATCGTAATTTTCCTATTTACTCATTATCAGTTTTTGGTAATATAACATTTTCATTAATAAAGTCAACGAATGAATCTTTTTCAACGTATCCACCAATACTATCTACTACAGCTTCACCACTCATAAGAATTGTCGTAGGTGTACCCCAGTTACTATTTCTTTTTAAATATCTATTTGTAGTACTAAGCTCAGAAATATCTGCACTACTTACATTATCTGTATTAATATAATATACTGGTATAGATAATTCATTGGATACTTCTTCAACAATAGGCATATAAGCTTGACAATAAGTACAACCAGTTCTTTCAATGATAAAAATAAAATTTTCACCATTTGCAACTTTTGATTTATATGTTTCATAATCAATTTCATTTAAGCCAGTATCTTCACCTGAAAGTTTAAGTGGAACTTCTATCTTTTGAGCATTTGTTCCTTTCATAGCAACAACACCTACTACTAATACCAAAACTACTCCAACTATTAATATTATATCTTTTCTTTTCATATAACTAACCTCCTAATATAATTTTACACTGTTTTATAAAAAAAATCAAGCTGTGATGAATAGTTATATGTATATAAAAATTTTAATTACTTAATTTTTCTTTCCTGAACAAGTGAATTAACAAATAAAATTAATTTTGTAGGTCCAAATTTAGCAAGCATATGATTTAACTTCATATTTAAAGGTATAATAATAAGTTTATCTAAAAACATATTATTAATTGCATACTTTGCTGCATACTGACTATCAATAGACATCATATTAAACTTAACATTAGCTACTTTATCAAAATTAGTTTTAACAGGTCCAGGACAAAAAATAGATATTTTAACATTTGATTTATCTCTTTTTAACTCTTCACTAATAGCAAGTGATAAACTAACTATATAGCTTTTAGTAGCATAATATGTTGCCATATAAGGACCAGCAGGCATAAAACCAGCTACGGAAGCAACATTCAATATTCTTCCATAATCTCTTTTTATAAAATCTTTTAAAAATAATTTTGTTAATATGTGGTAAGCTTTAACATTCAAATCAATCATATCCAATTCTTTACTCATTGACGTTTCACTAAAATTACCAGCATCACCAAATCCAGCATTATTAACAAGAATATCAATATTTTCATCTTTTAACATTTTATATAATTTTATAGCATTTTCAGTTTTTACCAAGTCCATTTCAATTGTTTTAACATAAGTTTTACAATCTTTAAATATTTGATCAAGCTTATCTTTATTACGTGAAACAACAAATATATCATAACCAAGTTTTGATAAATATAATGCCATATCTTTACCCATACCAGAACTAGCCCCTGTAATTAATGCTTTCATAATTAGCCTCCTTTTATATTACTTTATAAGCAAAAAAGATAAGTTAATACTTACCTCTTATACTAATTCTAAGATAACCATTAAAGCGTTATCTCCTTTTCTTTCTTTCATTTTTACGATTCTAGTATATCCACCGTTTCTATCTTTATAACGTGGTACCAAATCATAGAATACTTTATCTACACATGCCATATCATTATGTAAAAATGCAAGAGCTTTTCTTCTAGAAATTAAAGTTCCTTTTTTACCATATGATATCATTTTATCAAAGCTTTTTCTTACTTCTTTTGCTCTAGTTTCAGTAGTAACAATTTTTTCATTTTGAATTAATTGCTTTGTTAAAGTAGCAAGCATGCTTCTTCTATGTTTATTATCAACGCCTAATTTTCTATAAGCCATATTTTTTCCTCCTTACTTTAGTCATCTTTTCTAAATGATAGTCCCATATCTTTAACTTTATCCATAACTTCTTTAAGAGATTTTTTACCAAGATTTCTAATTTTCATCATTTCATTTTCACTCTTTTCTACTAAGTCATTTAAAGTTAAAATATTAGCACGTTTTAAACAATTATATGCTCTTACGGAAAAATCTAAATCATCAATAGAAGTTTCCAATATTTTTGAATTAGAATCTTCAGTATTAGAGATCATAAGTCCTGTTTCATCTGCTATTTCATTTAGATCAGCTAGCACTTCAAAATGTTCAATTAAAATTCTACTTGCAAGTGCAATCGCTTCTTCTGGAGTAATTGAACCATTAGTCCATACTTCCATAATTAATTTATCATAATTATTATTTTGACCAACACGTGCATCTTCTACTTCATAGTTAATTCTTTCAATTGGAGAATATAAACTATCAATAGCTATAACGTTTGGTTTAGATTTTGTATCTAATATTTTTTTATTTTCATCTGCTCTAACATATCCACGACCACTACCAACAGTCATTTCCATATTTATGCTTCCACCTTCAGCAAGTGTGCATATAACTTGATCAGGATTTAATATTTCGATATCGGCATCTTGTTCAATTGAACCAGCAGTAACCACTCCAGGAGTATTTGCAGATAATCTAATTTTTTTACCATCGTCAGTAGAATGATTCTTAAGTACTACACTTTTTAAATTAAGTACTATTGCAGTTACATCTTCAATTACACCATCCATTTTTTGAAATTCATGTGCTACACCATCTATTTTAACACTAGTAATTGCATCACCTGGTAAACTAGACAACATTACTCTTCTAAGAGCATTACCTAAAGTAGTACCAAATCCTCTTTCTAATGGTTCAATTTCAAATTTTCCATAATGACTACTTTCAATATATTCTTTTACTTTATAATCTGGTTTTTCAAATTTTAACATTTTTTTTGCCACTCCTTTTCTAAATTATCCACGGCGTCTTTTTGGTGGACGACATCCATTATGTGGAATAGGTGTTTTATCTGTTATTGTTTTAACTTCTAATCCTGCAGTTTGTAAAGAACGAATTGCAGCATCACGTCCAGCACCTAATCCTTTTACAGATACATCTACACTTTTCATTCCCATTGCTACTGCTTCACGTCCTGCTTTTTCAGCACTAGCACTAGCAGCAAATGGAGTAGATTTTTTACTTCCTTTAATACCTTGAGTTCCAGAAGCAGCCCAAGTAATAGCATTACCTTCCATATCAGTAATTGTAACTATTGTATTATTAAAGCTTGTGTTAATATGTGCTACACCATTTGGAATGTTTTTCTTTACTTTACGTTTTCTTGCTTTATAAGCCATAAAACTTCCTCCTTAATTATTTTTTCTTATTTGCAACAACTTTACCTTTACCCTTACGAGTTCTGGCATTTCTATTTGTTCTTTGACCTCTAACTGGTAAATTTTTCTTGTGCCTTGTTCCTTGATAAGAATTAATTTCCATCTTAGTCTTAATATTCATGTTGATTTCTCTTCTTAAATCACCTTCAACAGTTATTTTATCAACTTCTGCTCTAATTCTAGATAATTCATCTTCAGATAAATCTTTTGCTTTTTTATTTATATCAACATTAGCATTCTTTAAAATTGTTTTAGATAAATTTCTTCCAATACCATAAATATAAGTTAAAGATATTTCAATTCTTTTATCATTTGGTATATCAACACCTTTAATACGTGCCATTTTTTATTCCTCCTATTAACCTTGTTTTTGTTTGTGTTTTGGATTTTCACAAATTACCATAACTTTACCTTTACGTTTTATTACTTTGCATTTATCACAAATAGGTTTAACTGACGCTCTTACTTTCATTATAATTCCTCCTATTTCTTATTATAAACTATACGCCCATGTGTTAAGTCATATGGTGATAATTCTATAACCACTGTATCGCCTGGTAAGATACGTATATTATTTACGCGCATTTTACCAGAAACATGAGCTTCTACAATGTGTCCACCATCAAGTTCAACTTTAAATTTTCCACTTGGTAAAAGGTCTATAACCTTCCCTTCAGCTTCAATAATATCACTTTTACTCACCTTTATCATCTCCTGTTAATATTTTATAACCATCTTTTGTAACTAGAGTAGTGTGTTCAAAATGGGCTGATGGTTTATTATCACCTGTTATTATTGTCCAATCATCATCAAGTATAAATACATTTCTTGTTCCTAAATTAAGCATTGGTTCTACTGCTATTACCATTCCTTCTTTTAAAACTGGACCTACACCTTTTTTACCATAATTGGGAACATCAGGTTCTTCATGCAAATGAGAGCCAACACCATGTCCAACAAGCTCTCTAACTACTCCAAGCTTATGAGCATTGGCATAAGTCTCAATAGCATTAGAAATATCTCCAATTCTAGCACCTGGTTTTATTTGTTTTAAACCTTCATATAATGCTTTTTCAGTATGTTCTAATAAATACTCTTTACTTTTAGAAACTTTTCCTACTGGATAACTCCATGCAGAATCTCCATGATATCCCTTATAACAAGCACCAATATCAATACCTATTATATCTCCTTCTTTAAGACGTCTATTTGATGGTATACCATGTACAACTTCTTCATTAATTGAAGTACAAATACTTCCTGGAAAGCCATTATATCCCTTAAAAGACGGTGTAGCATCTTTACTTCTTATAAATTCTTCAGCTAAATGATCAAGTTCTTTAGTTGTAATACCAGGTTTTATATAATCTTTTAAATACTGATGTGTAAGATAAACTATATGACCTGCTTCTTTTAATAAAGAAATTTCATAATCACTTTTAATACTAATCATATTATTTATTAATTATCTCCTCAATTTCTTTAAATATATCAATTGCAGATCTACCTTCTATTACTCTTACAACTTCTAAAACTTTTTTATTTTTATAATAATCTATTAAACTTTTTGTCTTTTCCATGTATGTTTCAAATCTATTAATAAATGTTTTTTCATTATCATCATTTCTAACTTTCAAATTATTTCCACATTTATCACAAATATTTTCTTTTTTAGGTTTTAACTCTTCTATTTCTAAATTATAACTAGCACCACAATTAGAACATACAATTCTACTTAATGTTCTTTTCATTGCTAATTCTTTTTCTATATCTAAAAAAATTACTTTACCTAATGGTTTATTAATTTTTTCTAACATTTTTTCATATTCTTTTGCTTGTTCTAAATTTCTAGGATAGCCATCTAATATATATCCATTTAAAGCATCATCTTTAGTAATTCTAGTTTCTAATAATTTTGTAATTATTTCATCACTAACTAATAAACCATTATTCATCATTTCTTTTATTTTAAGACCTAATTCTGTTTCTTTTTCTGCTTCCTGCCTAAGTAAATCTCCAGTTGAAATATGAGGAATATTATATTTTTCAGATAACAACTTAGCTTGTGTACCTTTTCCTGCAGCAGGAGGAGCAATAAATATAATATTCTTCATTATCTTACTCCTTTATAACTTCTATTTACTAAACTACTTTCTAATTGCTTATATGTCTCAAGTGCAACACCAACAACAATAAGTAATCCAGTTCCTCCAATACTAACACTTGTAGGTAAATTTGTATTAATAAAACTACTAAATACAATAGGAATTGCAGCTATTATAGCTATAAATATTGTTCCTAATAATGTTATTCTACCTAAAATTGTTTTTATATAATCTTTTGTTTCTTTTCCTGGTCTTATTCCTGGTATATATCCACCTTGTCTATTTAAATTTTGTGCTAATTCTTCTGGATTGATTTGTAAAAATGTATAGAAGAATCCGAATATAAATATTAATAATATATATATTGTAAATCCTACTGGTGTTGTATAATTAAGATATTTTGAAACAAACAAAGTAAAACCATTTTCACTATCTAAAAGTCCAGATATAAATGCAGGAATTGAAAATATTACTGATGAGAATATTACTGGCATAACCCCTGCAGAATTTAATTTAAATGGAATATAATTTTGTCTAGCACCATACGCACTAGTAGTTTGATTTGAATATTGTATTGGTACTCTTCTTTCAGATTGTTCTACAAATATTATTCCTACAATTATTGCAATATATAAAATTACAAAAATAGTAAAACTTACAATTCCTATAAATGTTGAAGTAGAACTTTCTAAAATTAATGCCTCAAAAGTATCAATAAACATCTTAGGAATTGTTAATAGAATACCTGACATTATTATTAGTGATATTCCATTTCCAAGTCCTTTTTGAGTAATTTGATCTCCAAGCCAAAGTAAAAATGCTGTTCCTGCAGTTAATATTGTTGCTATTTTTATATATTCTATTGCACTGCCATTTTTTACAAAGGCAAAAGCCATAGCAAATCCTTGTAAAAAT
>CANPWS010000035.1 GCA_947584955.1 uncultured Bacilli bacterium
CCCGTTGGTGAAGTGGTTCAACACACATGCCTTTCACGCATGCATTCATGGGTTCAAATCCCGTACGGGTCACCAAATTAGTTATTGAAGCATTAATGCTTTAATATAGAGATAAAATTTTTAAAATCTTGGTACAGATTATGAAAAAAATTAAATCTCATTGAATTAAGAGTATTAAATACTCTTTTTTCATTTTCTAAATTATTACGTACATAATTTTAGATTCTTCAAATTAAATAAAAACAGAAAGATTTGCTACTTTCTGCTTTTTACTTTTATATAATATCTTTAAAATTAGTATTAATTTTATTTTCTTTTAACCAAAGTCTTAACTTTAGTATCTTTTTTTATTAATTCATTATTATCAACGAAATCCACTATTTCCCTTTCAGCCTTTAAAGTACTATCTACTAAGAAAATAGTAGTATTAATAGGATCTTTATGATAGATATCTTTTTGTTCTTGCTTTGCTTCATTCATTTGAATTTCGTAATTTTCTTTTAATACTTTTAATGAAGAAATTTTAATTTCATCTTTATTAATATTTTTTTTAATTAAAATATTTTGTTTTATCAAAGGAATTACAGAAAATGCTCCATATCCTATTCCTGAAAGAAAACATAAAACTGAATTAAAATTTATAAAATTATTTATTAAACTACCGTTCGCAGCATTATAAATAATAAATAATACAAATCCCACTAATAAAGCTGAAATTGTTGAATAAAGAATTTTTTTATTATTTAAAATTTTATATTCTTTTAAATTTTTTAAATTCTTATAAGTATTATTTAAAATATTATCAACTATTTCATTTTTATTTTCTAACATTAACACTTCTCTGATATTACAATTTTTATTTTTAGATTCTATTAAATTTCCTTTATCATTAATAACAGTTACATTACCCTTTTCTGATACCATATAAGCATTATTCATTATAATCAACTCCAAGCATATATTATATCATGTATTTTATAAATACTAACAAAAATATTATATTTTTTATAAATAAAAGTAACATTTTATATTTTTGTTACTTTTATTTTAAACTAATTTATATAAATTTAAAAATTTTATTAATAGTTCTATAAAGATTTTAAAGTTCCATTTTTTAACATTGCTAACATCTTACTATTTTGTTCACTAGTTCCAGTATAATTTACTATACCATTTATTTGAGCTAATTTAGAGCGATAATTAAATGAACTATCAATTTTTATTTGATTAAGAGCATCAACAATAGAAGTTCCATTATAAGTAGAATTTTTTAAATAAGATATGTTATTCAAAACTATTGTATCATCATTTACCCAACCAATATTTCCATTTTCTAAAAGATAAGGATTTCTAGCATTTTCTACTATTTTAGTTATTGTACCACTTCTAACAAGGGGTATTAATTTTTTATCACTAGTTGATGAAATAAACACTCCATTAATTGTTACTTTATCACCAATTTTATATTTTAAATTATAATTACTAAAAAAATCTTTATCTAAATATTCCGTAGGATTAATTCTAACGCCATCTTTCCAAACTTCAAAATGTAAATGTGCTCCATAAGCATTACCAGATTCTCCCATATATCCTAGTCTTTGACCTTTTTCTACATATTGACCATTTTTAACATCTAGATTCTTTTTTAAATGTGCATACAATGTTTGATAACCATTACCATGATCTATTTTAACAAAATTACCATATGATATATTACCAATACTTCCTTTTAAATTATCATAACCATCTTGATACAAAATTACTTTTCCCGCAGTATGACAAGTTACATAATCTAATTGTGAACCAGATTTTACTAAGTCAACAGCCTGATGACTACTACTATATCCTTGTATTATATCACAGTTGCCACTTTCCAATACTCTAGTTTGCATAAACTCCCTCCTTTTCGTTTTATATTATATTCTTAAATTATTTTGAGTAATATTATAGAATCACAAAAAAGTGATTAATTCATTAAGTAATTAACCACTTCTGTTAAATTAATTGCATGAGATGCTTTTAACAAAACAACATCATCTTTCTTTAATATATTATCTAAAATTTTATATGTTTCATCATACTTATTTACTATATAAATTTCTTTATCATATTTTTTCTCTTTTAATATTTTATATAAATAATTTACTTCATTTCCCACTAACAATAGATAATCAATGTTATTATTTATTATCAAAGGAGCTAAACTTTCATGAATACTTTTAGAAAAAGTACCTAATTCTAAAATATCTCCTAATACTACTATTTTTTTGTTACCTTTTTTTAATTTTAATAATTCTAATGATGCCTTTACTGAATCATAACTAGCATTATATGTATCATCAATAATTATTACACCATTTTTATTTTCTTTTATTTCTAATCTATTTTGAGTAAGTGTAAAATTATTAATTCCTTTAATTATTAAATCATTATTAATTTCTAGTTCCTTACCTACTGCATATGCTATTAATGCGTTATAAATGAAGGATTTTGAAGCAATTTTCAATATTATTTCATCATTATTAATTTTAAATTTAGTATAATTTTCTTCATAAATAATATTACTTGCTAAATATTTTGCTTTATTATCTATACCAATTGTAATTATATTATTATTTTTATGTTCTTCATAATATTCATGTAATAAATCATTATCATTATTGATAATAAATTTTCCATCTTTTTTTAATCCTTCTAAAATTTCAAGTTTAGCCTTTAATATATTTTCTCTAGACCCTAATATTCCTATATGAGCAGTGCCTACATTAGTTATAATAGCAATATCAGGTTTTGCTATAGATGAAAGTAATTTTATTTCATTAAAATTATTCATCCCCATCTCAAGAATCATAACTTCTTCATCAGTTTGTTTTAAAATAGTAAGTGGAAGACCTAAATGATTATTATTATTACCAATAGTTCTTAAAGCTTTATATTTTGTACTAACAACACTATAAATAATATCTTTAGTTGATGTTTTACCAACACTTCCTGTTATAGCAATTACTTTACCTTTAAAATTATTTATTTTATATCTAGCAAGATCTTGTAATGCTTTTATAGAATCTTTAACTAATATAATGGTAACATCAGTATATTTATTTAATTCATCTACCATATGCTCCAAAATACATATTTTTACACCTTTTAAAATTGCATCTTTACAAAATAAATTACCATCATATTTATTTCCTTTTATTCCAACATAAGTATCTGTAGATTTTATTATTCTAGTATCATTACAAAAATTATTAATTTGTGCATCATTATTTCCTTGCAATAAACTGCCATTACATATTTTAACAATATCCTTAACTTTAAACATCTAATCCCCCATTTCTATTTTTCTTCTAAATTTTTTAATAAATCATCAATTGTCATAATTCTTTTATCTATTTCATTTAAATTAGTTTCTTCTTTATAATTTTCTTCTTTTTCTTCATTAGATAATTTATTTTCTTCACATACATCGTTTGAAGTTAAATTTACTTCTAAATATGAATTAATTATTTTATCTTTTACAACATAAGAACCATTACTATACCTATCCATAATTGGTACTTCGGTAAGTTTAAGTTTTTTTACTTCTTTATTTGTAACAATAGATATTTCTTTTTTAATATTTTCTATATAAACTTTAACTATTTTACTTGGATTACTTTTTATTTCTTTCATTAATAATAATCCTCTATTTGCACGTGAAGCTTTTTCAAAATCTGTTATTTTTATTCTTTTACCTGTACCTTTATCTGTTAAAACTGTAATATAATCTTCTTTATCAAAGATAATTCCACTTACAACTTCATCATTTTTTAAATTTATTGATTTTACACCAGTTGCTTTTATTCCTACGACACTTATTTCATCTACATCATACCAAAGTCCATAACCACCTTTAGTAGCTACAAATACATTATTGCCACTTGACATAGTAACATTTATTACTTTATCATCACCTTTAAGATTCATCATACTCATAGCTTTAATATATCTTTGAACTTTGAAGTCTTTAAGGCATGTTCTTTTTACCATACCATTTTTAGAAAAGCTTGTTATATATAATTCTTTATTAAAATCATAAACAGGTATCGCATTAATTATTTTATCTTCTCCATCCATATTAATTATATTACTTACATGCTTTCCTAATTCTTTCCATTTTGCCTCAGGTATTTCATATACAGGAATATATAAATAATTACCATTTTCTGTAAATACTAATAAAGTATCTAAAGTATTCATATTATATAGTCCAATTATATAATCATTTTCTTTAAGATTAGTCTCTTCATCATTTGCTAAGTAACTACGCATACTTACTCTTTTTACATAGCCTTCTTTTGTGATTACTACCACTACATCTTCTTTAGCTATCATATCTGTTTCATCTATTTTTATTTCTTCAATTTCATCTTCAATAGTTGTTCTTCTTTCTGATTTGTATTCATTTTTAATTTTACGTAACTCTTCTTTAATTACGCCATCTAATTTTTCTGGACTATTTAATATAGCCTCAAGTACTTCCATAATTTTTTCTAAATTTTTCTTCTCTTCCATTAATTCATTTATATCAGTATTGCTTAAACGATATAGTCTTAAATCAACAATTGCAGTAGCCTGCTCTTCAGTAAAAGCAAATTTTATAACTAAATTTTCTATAGCATCAAGTCTATTTTTACTTACTCTAATTGTTTTTATTACATCATCTAATATTGATATAGCCTTTATTAATCCTTCGACAATATGATATCTTGCTCTAGCATGAGCTAAATCAAAATCACTTCTTTTATAAACTACTTCTCTTTGATGTGCTATATAAGCATCTAAAATTTCAAGTAAACCAAGTAATTTAGGTCGACGGTTTACTATAGCTATCATATTAAAATTATAGCTTATTTGTAAATCAGTATTTTTATAAAAATAATTTAAAATATTGTCAGCATTAGCATCTTTTTTTAAATCAACAGTTATTTGAAGACCATCTTTATCTGATTCATCTCTAACTTCAACAATTCCATCAATCTTTTTATCAATTCTTATTTCTTCCATTTTTTTAACAAGTAAATTTTTATTAACTTCATAAGGAATTTCCGAAATAATTATTTTATTTTTTTCTATTTTTGTTTTACTTCTAATAATTATTTTTCCTCTTCCAGTTTGATAAGCTGATTTGATACCATCAATACCACATGCTATTGCTCCCGTAGGAAAATCTGGTCCTTTTATATAATTCATAATTGTTTCTAAACGTGAATTAGGATTATCTATTCTAAATATTGTAGCATCTATTACTTCAGCTAAATTATGTGGAGGCATATTAGTTGCATATCCTGCAGATATTCCTGTTGTACCATTTACTAATAAGTTAGGAAATTTACTTGGAAGTACAGTTGGTTCAAGTAATGTATCATCATAGTTAGGAGCCATAATAACCGTATCTTTATCTATATCTCTAAGCATTTCATTAGCTATTTTTGAAAGTCTTGCCTCTGTATACCTAGATGCTGCAGGGGGATCACCATCAATTGATCCATTATTTCCTTGCATATCGATAAATGCTTCTCTCATTTTCCAATCTTGACTCATTCTAACCATTGCATCATATATAGATGAATCACCATGTGGATGATACTTACCCATAACATCACCAACTGCACGAGCTGATTTTTTATAAGGTTTATCATAAGTATTTTTTTCTTTATACATAGAAAATAAAATTCTTCTTTGTACTGGTTTTAATCCATCTCTTACATCTGGAATTGCTCTATCTTGAATTATGTATTTAGAATATTTTCCAAATCTTTCACCCATAATTTCTTCTAAAGAGTAATCATATATTTTATTTATCATGCTTTCCATCTTAATCACCATAATAATTTTAACATATTTTATTTTTTAAAACAACAACCATTATAAAAAAAAGTGTTATATATAAAGGGATTTAATAGCTAATAAAAAGAGAGCATTTTTAATATTATACTCTCAAAATAGCTTTATTAGTTAAATTTCATTTTTCTTCTTTTTATATACTTTTGTAAAATAGTATATACTATAACCTAATGCTAATAGTGCTACTATCCATGCTACATACATCCATGTTGAACCTGTTTGTGGTGTATAGACAATACAAATATTAACATTTCGTTTAGGCATCACAATACTAAGTGTATCACCATTTAATGTTGGTAAAGAAGTAAAACCACTTGAATATGTACCTAATCTAGGATTACTCATATTTCCTATTTTGGTTACAACTTTATGATTTATTGGAGTTCCTTCACTTAAGTTATTATATATATCTGAACTTTTAATAGAATTATTACAATTTTCATCTTCACCATAATTAACGGTTAAAGTAAATGTTGGATCATAATAACAAACTAGTGTATTTGCTCCTTCTTCAATTACTTTTGATACATTTTCATTGGTACGTTTATATGTAATATTATTATAAATAATAGTATCTTGACATTCGTGACTAAATTCACTACCTACTTTAAGTCCATCGCTAGAAGTATAACGTACATTATCTCTTAAAATTGGAGAATCGGTATTAGTTTCTAAATGTAATATTGAAAGTTCTGGTTCAACATTTTTTTTATAATAACAGCTAAATGTTTCCGAAGGTGAAGAAATTGAACCACTTATTGAATAAACTAACGTTTCTTGATCATTTTCTTTATCATATAATGTATATCCTACTAAACTTGGACATAAATATGCATAGCTTTCACCATATAATTCATTATTTTTTAAAGTAAATGGATTTTTATATAAACTACCTGTATTGGCATCAATTGGTCTTGTTATTTTATTGTCAGTATCTTTATCTTTATATTCAATATAAATACTTCCACGTTCTTCAGGTTCTTCTGGTCCTACGGGTCCTACTACACTGCATTCGCTTGGATCATACCAATCTATATAGTAAACACTTGGAGACCAAACTTTAATATTTGATGCTAATGTTGTTGAAATATTTTCTACGTCCGCAGGTGTAAATGATCTAGTTATTGATGTAGTGGTTGTTTTTGCAGTAATACTTGATCTTGATACATTTGCAACAGTCGCAGTATTTAATTTTGCTAAATGTTGTACAAAGTGAAAATAGGTATCTGAATAAGAGCGAATATCAATTGAACCACATGAAGATGAAGCTCCAACATTTAAACGATCATTACAGCCTTCACCAGACCAAAAACCATTAGATACATATGTTGTATCATTTAATTTTAATGTTTGTCCTGCCTCAATAACATCATCGTAAATATCATAAAATTGTCTTAAAGGCATTTCTTTATCATTTGTAGTACTATCTGATGTAGTTATATTTATGGCACCTTGACTTTCTATTGATGCTCCATCTGGTATTCCTAATCCAAATATTTTATTAGTAGTTCTTGTTGTATCAGGATATGTACTTTTATCATTATATACTTCTAAGGAAGAAACATCTAAAAATAAATAATAATTTCGGTAAACTGTACAACCACTGGGTGCAGCATTAACCTCTTTTTTTGATATATATATTATTCCAATTAAAAATGTTAAAACAAATAACATTACTAGTGAAAGTTTCTTTTTCATAATTTATTACTCCCTTTCCTAAGTTACCAAACTACTCTACCTTATGATATAAGAATACCACAAACTAAATAAAAATACAATAATTATAAATATAAAATTTAAAAAAAGATGGACTTTTTTAAACCCATCAAATTTTTATAAATTATTTTTTTAAACTAGGCATTACTTCTTCTTTTGAAATAATAGTATACTCCAAATCCTAATGCGCTCAAAGCGATTATTGAAATTATGTATATCATAGCTGAACCAGTTTGTGGTGTATAAACAATACATACACTAACATTTTCTCCTGGCATAACAACCGTTACTACTTCACCATCTAATCTTGGTGCTGTTGTAAATGCACTAGAATATCTTCCTAATCTTGGATTACTTGTTTTTCCTATTGTTTTAGGTACTACATATGAACCTCTTGATTGATATTTTAAATTGTAAGTATCTGCCTGCTTTAAACTAGTTGTACAATTTTCATCTTCACCATAATTAACTGTAATTGAAAATGTTGGCTTTTGGTAATAACAATTAATTTTAGCATTATCTCCATTAATTGTTACTTTTTGAACTGCAGTTGTAGTCCTAGTATATGGTGTTATTTGAGGACAAGTATAACTAAATTCCTCTCCATCTTTTATATCTCTTCCAACAGTTTGACGATTTTTAATTTCATTACCATCTTCATCAAAGTAAAATGCTTGTACATAGTAATCTTTTTCTTCATCTTTAGTATAATAACATTTTAACGATACATTGCTTCCATTAATCGTACCATTAAATGTTGTTGGAAATCTTGATTTATCACTTTCATATAAAGTATAACCTTCAATATTCTTTTTTGAACAATCATAATTATATGAAGTACCATTATTAACATCATTTAAAAGAGTCTCTTCATTAACACCTGGTATTTGTTTATTTTCATCTTTATCCCAATACTGAACTGTTACATCATACTTTTCTGAAACTACTTGATCTTTATCATAATAGCATTTTAAAGTAAGGTTACTAGTTACATTACCACTAAATGTTGTAGGATAACTTGATTGATTTCCTGTATATAAAGTATAACCTGAAATTGTTTTTGTTGCACAATTATAACTATATGATGTTCCTGCTTCTACATTACTTTTTAATGTATAATCTTGAACAGATGGAATTTTTGATCCTGTTGATCTATCAATATATTGAACAACAACATTATATTTTGGTGTTTCTACTTGATCTTTATTATACAAACACTCTACTACAATACTAGAACTTTCAAAATTTCCTGTTATTGTACCAGAAGTACTACTATCAACAGTATAACCTGATATTGATTTACATGTTACACTATATGGATCACCTGTATGATAATCTTTAGGATCTGTATATCTAGTAGCAATACTTCCTCTAGTAGATTTATCTAAATAATCTACACGTAATTTATATGTTTGCTCTTCAGGTTCTTCTTCTTCATAATAACAAGTTACGGTCTTACTTGTTGATGATCCAAAAGTTCCATTTACATAAGTGCTATCAGCAGCATGTTTATAACCTGATATTTCATCGCATGTATAATAATATGCATTATTATCATAAGTTTGAGTATAATTAGGCTGTAAAGTTCTTTCGCTAGTTTTTTCTTTAAATTCTACAGTTAAAGTATATTTAGTTGGCTCTTCTTCTTCCTCAGCACAATCATATTCAATTCTAAATATTGATGGAGACCAAACAGTATAAACTTTTTGTCCATCTGTTGTCTGATAACCTGCACTTACATCTGGAATAACTTCTTTTCTATCATATTGTCTTTTTATTGCGCCCGTAAGTGTTTGAGCACCTGGTATAGCATTATCCATAAGACTTAAGCTTCCCCAAGATGGATAGATTGAAGCTCCTGCGGCATAAAATTGATCTGCAGTTATCTTAGATAAATCAGTGGCAGTTCCTTGTTCTTCACCACTTTCATTAAACCAAGTTACAGCTCTTGCATATGAATAGTGAGTTTGACCTGATACATTATAATCTTGTACCACTTCTCTATTACCTAAGTAATTAACAAAAATATCATAAAAAACTTCATATTGTGTTTTTGTATTAGTATCTCTCCATTCACCCTGAATAGATTCAGGATCAGCACCTTGTAAAATTCCTAAACTAAATGCTTTAATAGTATTACGCACTATTGGATACTGTTGTGAAGTAAAAAATGGATAATAAGTAGCA
>CANPWS010000036.1 GCA_947584955.1 uncultured Bacilli bacterium
AACATTATACCCTTGCATTCTTTTCATTCTAGCAAGTGCATCTTGTGCAGTATAACTTCTAACATGTCCTACATGTAATCCTGCTCCTGATGGATATGGAAATTCTACTAGAATATAATAAGGTTCTTTTTCACTACCATTTTCTGCTTTAAATATCTTATTATCATCCCAATATTTCTGCCATTTTTCTTCTACCATTTTATGATCATACATTATTTTCTACCTTCCTTTTTCATATAATATCTACCAAGAAGTCCATAACAAACTATTATAAATAATATAAGTAAAATTATACCTATAATAAATGCTATTATTAAATTATCTATAAGATAAGTAATTATTATATAGACACTTGTTATTATAAATGTATTAATTATAATATTTATTAATATAAATTTTTTATAATTAATTTTCTTAATATCTAAATTATATAATCTTACTAAATAAACAAGTTCTATAGGAACTTTATCTTTATTGTATCTTTTATTTTTTCTTACGTAAAGTATATAATTTAAAATAAATATTATTATAAAAACTATTATATATTCTAAAGCTGCTTTTATATAAATATTGCTTATCATAACTTCCTCCAAAAAAAACATGCTCACTTTTTATGAAGCATGTTTTAACATTATATAAATAATTAGCGGTCATTTATAGTTTATACATACGCTTCTCAACTTATGGTCTTATTATACTATACATTGCTAATATATTCAAGTAATTGAATAAACATATTTATAAATTTTGGTTCTAATTTTTCTTTCTTTAACTTTTTTATTTCGATTCTCTTTTTACCAATACTTGCATCACTAAATAGTATTGAATCTACTTTTTCTTTTAATCTTGTTTCAATTTCTAAGTCATTTAAGATACTTCTAATATCATCATTTACAAGTTGAATATTTTCTAATTCGATATTTTTTCCTTTTATATTTATATATAGTGATCCACCTGATATTACATCATTTACATCAATTACAAAGTCATCTTTATCATATGATACTTGAACATCATATGGTCTTTTATTATATAAAACATTAACATCTGTTATATTTACTGTATTTTTAAATCTTATTTTATAATTTCTTTGATCTACTATCCTAAGCTTATTAGAATTTGTTATTAATAATTTGTAATCATCTTTTTCGTATTTATATTCAAAGTTAGTAAGCATATAATCTCCAGATTGATAGTTATTACTTATTCCATCATCTTCATACATTACATAATTTCCATCTGCTAATGGATATACTACTACTTCTAGATTTTTAGGGTTTTCAGCATTTTGATCTAATGAAAGTGGTACTATTGAGCCAGCTTTACAAAATACTGGATATTCATCATCTTTATAAAAACACATGTAATATTTATTACCAGGATATTTTTTTCCTGTTTTAAAATCTAACCATAATCCTTCTGGTACAAATATACTTTGAACTACTCTTCCTATTACTTCATGTCTTTTTTTAGTAATTGGACAAACAAACATTTCACTTCCAAAGAAATATTGATTTTTGTGTTTTAAGTCATCATATATTTGTTGATATTTATAATAAAATGGCTGAATTAATGGAATACATTTTTTATAATAGTTATAGCTTTCTGTATATATGTATGGTACTAATTTATTTCTAAGTATCATATATTCTCTAATTACTGAAAGTCTTAAATTATCCCATTTCCAAGGTTCTCTTTTATAATATTTTCCTTCTTCTGAAGCAAGTATTAGAAAAGGACTAAAAGTTGCTAGTTGAATATGTCTTATAAATAATTCTTCTTCTTCGGTTCCTTGATAATATCCTCCTGCGGCATGAGCTACAAAACTAACTCCATTATTAGAGGCAGACATGGTATATAAAGGTAATGAAGATAATGTATTCCAATCTACGATTGTCTTTCCAGTATATACTATTGGATACCTGTGTGCTGCCATTTTACTATTTCTTGATAAGATTACTCCTCTTTTATTTTTATTTAAAATACTATCTACACAGTGATAATGATTAAATTGCCATAAAGTATTTGTATCATTTATATTATTGTAATCAATATTAAATAAATCTACACCTAAATCAGATAATGGCCTTATAAATTTATTAAAGTATAAACCTAACTTAGCTTGATCCAGTGGTACAAAGCTTACTTCTTTACTTTGCATATACTGACTTAGTTCTTCATAATCTTTGCTAGTACTATCTAATTTTAATGTTGGATCCATAGTAAGACCTAGTTTTATTTTATTACTTCTAAGTAGACTTATTAATTTTTTAGCATCTATTAGCGATACATCAAAAGAATATTTATTCATCTTATCATGCCATTTATTTCCTAGCATTATTACTGATAATGGTATTTCGTTATCTTTAAATTTTTTTATTAATTTTGCTATATCGTTATTAGAATATTCATCATTTTTATACCACCAATTTCCTAAAGTATATCTTGGTATAAAACTAGGATAACCTGTTAAATCAAAATAATCTTTTAAACATAAACCAAAATCTCTTTTATACATAAATACATATATATCTATATTACCATCATTTCTTTTTATATATTCGCCATTTTCTGATAGAACAAGTGACTTTGAATCATCTAACACACAAAATCCATCAGATGAATAAAGACCATTATCTAATTTTAATTTTCCAACAAAATCATCTAGTGAATACTTTATTGTTCCATAATTTCTTGCTTCTGGATGACCATAATACCATGATTTATCAGTATCATTTAGTGTTATTTTCAAGTTAGTGCCAGGAGTTAATTTTCCACTTTCAAATGTTTTATTTTTTACATATGCTAAAGTAAAATATTTTGTACTTATTTGAAGTAAGGTATCAGATTCATTTACTACAAACATTGGTCTTTGGAAGTTTCTAAAAATGACGTTCTGACTAGCTCTATCTTCAAAATTTCCACTTTCACTATATTCTAGTCTTACTAGCCTTTCTGTTAATATTGTAAAACGATATTTTTGACCAGTTAATGTAATTTCTGATCTACTTTTTAAATCACTTATGTTTTTTATAAAATAATCTGATAAATTAGCCATACAATCACCCTTTATTCTATTAACCATTATACAATATTTTTTTTAAAAAGGAAATAGTTTTATTTCTTTATTTAAAAAAATATTGTTAAGTATCAAAAAAACAATATGTACATTAAACATATTGCTTATAAAACATAAATGGCGTCCCCAGAAGGATTCGAACCTTCGACCGCACGCTTAGAAGGCGTGTGCTCTATCCAGCTGAGCTATGAGGACAATAAGTCTTTCTTTGAGAAATACAGACTAATTATACACCATTTATTTCATTAATTCAAGTATTTTTTGGGAAAAATTTATAAATTTCTTCATCTTCAACCATAAACACTACTTCATCAACATTCATATTATCTCCCATTGACAAACCAACAGTATAAATAACTTCTTCTAATATATTATTATTTGACATATCATGAAAAATCATGTTATTAAAATTAAGCTTCAAAGTATTATCATCAAGTTCATAATCTAAAAGCTTTGTACTTACATTTAAAAAACTCATCAAACTAGTTTCATATACTGGTGAAGTAGAAAGCTGTTCTATAATTACTTTTATTTTATCTTGATTATCATTATTTATATATTTAGTCACAGGAACATAATAATAATTATCATTATATGAATTAACATAATATAAAGTATATGAATTAATATTATTTATACTAACAAGTTCATAACTTTTATTAATTCCATAATCTTTATCTAAAACTGCAGGAAGCATTTTTTTACTATAGGGTAAATTAGTTAATACCTCACCCTCGACTTTAATTATAACTTTATCAATTCCTTCAATACTAGTTAAAGTAAATATAATAGATTCAATCATTTTTTCTTCGTATTCACTTTTTACTTCTAATAATTCTTTGGAAAAATCAATAGTAAGAATTTTATTTTCTAATGATATATCTTTTATCGATGTACCACTTGGAATAATACTTCTAAATCCATTTGGTATTATATTACTCTTTTTTCCATCAATTATTAATCCTTCGATTAAATCTTTAGCTTTATCACTTGCTTCACAATTACAACTAGTAATTAAAGTTCTAGCTACATAATCATTACTATCAAGAAGATAAATAACTGCTAAATTATTAGGATAAACATATTCTATACTATCTTGTTTTAACTGTAATTCATTTTTATTTTTATCACTAGGAATTAAATATAAAACTAGAAGAATAAATAATGTAAAACTGGCAATAACAATTTTCCTAACAGACATTTTCTTTAGCATAACATCACCTATTTAAATATATGCTATATTTTTTGTTATATGAAAAAAAGCCAATACTGGCTTATAAAGATATTTCACCTAACTTAATAAGTTCAACTACCGCTTGAGCACGACCCTTTACTGATAATTTCTGCATTGCATTTGATATATGATTTCTTACTGTTTTTTCACTAATTTTTAACTTATCTGCTATTTCTTTAGTAGTTTTATTACAAATAAGTAATTCAAATACTTCTTTTTCTCTTTTTGTTAAAATATTTTTATTCATACATACCTCACTTTTCTTGTAGGGTGGAGTTTGCTTTTTCATAATATTGTATGAATAATATTTCTTTTAAGTGAGAGTATTTAACCTAATTAAGCTTGAAATTCAACAGAAATATACATTTTTTTATCAAATTGACTTTGAACTAGTCTCATAATATCATTAGCAAGTGATACATTATGATTATCACTACCTACTACTACTCTAATTTGATCATTATCAATTTTTACAAAACTATCATAAGAATATGTACTTTTAATTTTATTTTCAATAGTTTCTTCAAGTGAAGAATTTTGATTAATAGATTTTAATTCTTCAAATGCTAAATTTTTTTCTTGAACACTTACATCTTTATCAGTAAGTTTTTCTTTAAGAGAATTAATATTTTCTAAAACTTGATTATTATCTTCAACTTTTAATGCTGATATTATACTACTTTGTTCAACATTAACTTCATTACTTACTTCATTTTCATTATTTTCTTCTAAAACACTTCCATTGTTAGTGATAAGTAATTCATTTGGCATAGTAATATAATAGATACTTAATACTAGTATTAAACTAAATAATGTTAAAAACCATAAATTCTTCTTATTAATCATAATTATTTCCTCTTTTCTAGTTAATAATATTAACTTTTTTTTAATTTATGCATATTTTGTAATATATTATATATAATTTAACAGTTGAAATATCTTGACAAGTTCAAATAAATTTAGTATGATTTAAGAACGCTAAAGAAATTGTATAAACAGATTTTTGTTTTTTAGCGTTATTATAATATTAATATTATTACTTTAATATATTAATATTACTAAAAAGTAGTATGCCGTATATTGAGTTTATAGATATCTCATTAAAAATCTTATATATGATATTTTTACAAAAGGAGGATTTATATGAACAAATTAGAACTAATTAATCTTGCAAAGGAAAATGATAATGAAAAAAAGTTAAAATCTATATTAAATAAGAAATATAATCAATATGGTTTAAATAAAACTTTTATATCTTTAACAAAAAATAATGAATTAATTTTAAATAATTCTAATATCAGTAAAGATGAATTTAACTATATTTTATTTAAAAATTATATTTTATTTAAAAATGCTGGTGGTTCTATTAATAAAGATAGTTTAACAATGCAAGATAATGCAAAATTAAGTGTTTTCGATGTTTTATTAAATAATGGACAAATTGAGGAAGCATTAGAACTTTATAGAAATAATTATATTTTTTATGAAATTTTATGTGCTACTTATTTAATTAGTCTTAAACAAAGTGAAAGTGATAAAATTTCTAATATTAAAAATGAAAATTTAAGTAATACTTATGAAGCTATTAAAGCATTAAAAAACACTAATATAAGTACTAATAAAAGAAAAAATATTAAAGTATATCAAAAAATATCTCAAAGATAAAAAAATTCTATTATTCTTATGTTAATTTATGTAACATAAATAATAGAATTTTTATTTATTTCTTGGTATGCGATGATTTTTAACAATTGGTCTTTCGACAAATAATTCAAATAACTCTACTTCTAAAGTATTAGCAATATGACTAATATAATCTAGTCTAGTATTTCTTTTAGCATTTTCTAAGTTAGATACATATGTTGTTGTAGTACCAAGTTTATCTGCAAAGTCTTCTTGAGACCAATTTCTTTTTAATCTAAAATATCTTATATTATTAGCTAATATTTTACGAGCAGGACTTTTACTTTTGATGATGCATCACACACCTTTCCTAAAAATCTACTAATATTGTAATAATTTTAATCTTTCTTAACCATACTAACTTTGTAGTAAGTTATTAATTAGTATGTTTATTTTTAGGAAATATATTAGCTTATTATTTTAATTTAAATAATTAAAAAAAACTTTCTCAATTATTTAATTTTGAGAAAGCTTTTTTCTATTTCTTTTTAGTTACTTCTTTATTTGTCTTTGCTAATACTTTTTCATTTTGGATTTTATCTAAGTATTCTTTTCCTTTATCAGTAATAACTAATTCTTCAAATTCCATTACTGATTCATTATTTTTACTAACAGCAAGATAACCATTATTAATTAAATTATTTATAACATCTGCTTCTATCTCACTAAATTGGATATTAATTCTTGATATTTGAGCATGACTCATTGCAGTTATCTTTCTTAATACATACTCTTCTAAATTAATATTATTAAAATATTTTTTTAATAATGATCCCCTTGTTTTTTCTAAATATGATTGTAAAGTCATTTTATTATTATCTATAATAATATCACTATTTAAATTATACTTATTTTTTATTATTATAGCATCATCTACTGATGAAATATATTTTTTTAAATTATTAAATTCTATTTTTATATCATGTGGATTATCTATTATTTCCATTGATACTAAATCACTTAATATCATAACTATATCTATTGAATTTACTCTCATAAATTTTAATATAGCTCCCGCTACTATTTGTTCAAATTTTATTTTTTTCATTCTTTCATCCCCCAACGCTTTATGATTATAACATAATATAACTTTTTTGTAAAGTTTTTTATATTTTATTTTTTTTTAAAATTATTTAGTTATTATGATATAATAGTCTATTAGTTTAAAAAGAAAGGAAATAACTTACTATGAAAAATAATTACTTATTAAATTTTAATAAATATAATAACTCAAATAATATTATAATTACTAATAATACATATATTAATCCATTAATAAAAACAAATTTGAAAGAAAAAACTTTTTTAAATATTAATAATTTAAATACTCTTTCTTTTAATATATTTTTAGATAATAAAAATAATGCTGTAGTTAAATTAACTAGTTTATTATTAACACTTGGAATACTTACTTCTTGTTCAAATAGTTCTGTTAAAGAAAAGAAAGATATAAATACTAATATTACTTCTACTTTAGAAGATGATGAAAACTCTAAAGAAGAAATTAATGATATTTTAAATCTTCTAAATGAAAAAGGTTATAAATGTAATAAAATTGATGGTAATTCAATCTATTTAGAATATTATCCTAAAATTAATAATGATACTGATATTATATTTAACTATTCTAACGAAAGTTTTTCTAAATATTTAGATTATAAAAATCCAACATTTGATGATTTATATAATGCTCTTAATAATAATAGTAATATTACTGGTACTTTTAAAAAATGGATTAATGAGTATATAGATAATATTAAAGATAATAATCCTAATAAAGATTTATCTATTTTTTACTACAATTTAAAAAATTTAAAAATTGTTTTAGAAAATGAAAATCAAGTTCAAGAAAAATCTAAAAATAATAATGGAATTGCTTACTTTTCATCAAATAATGATACTATTTGTTTTCCTAATAATTATGAAGATAATTTAAAATATGAATGGGGCTTTAAACATGAACTATCTCATTTATGGGAAAATGCTTATCTTAATTATAATAATACTGATATAAGAAGAACTAATCAACTTATGATTGCAGAAATAACTAGAGGTGGTTTACTTAATAATGAAGTAGATATAAATTTTTATCCTATAGGTATTGGACTTATCGAAGGTATTACTGATTTAATGGTACTTGATAATACTTATTTAAATTATTTTTTCTCAGAATCTGCTTACACTATAGTTAGTGATATTGCTTCTCTTTTCTGTTCTTTATTTGATTTAAGTGCTTCTTGCTTAAGTGATAAAGGAATTATCTTTATTTTAGAAAAGTTAAATGATTATGGTATTGAAAACTGTATTAATTTATTAGAAATGATTGATATATATTATGAATCTCTTACACAAAATGTTACTTTAGGTAATGATATTAGATATGAAATATATGAAATTATTTTTGAAAATGTAGCTAAAAATCTAGTTATGCAAAATTATTCTAGCGATGATATTTATAAAAAGATTTTTGATATTTTAAATAATACATTAATTGAAAAAGAATTATCTAATGATAATTATAAAATGAATGAATATATTGATGTTCAAAAAGAGATTAAGAATAATGTAATTAAAGTTGTAACTGATATTCTTAAAAGTAATAATTATGATATTAATTATGATTATGAAAGTATTATTAAAAAGTATGATTTAAATTATGATAAAGAATTTATAAAAGAAGAAAATAATGATAAATTAGATTTGAAATATTTTTATGTTTATGAAAACTTTGATAATGAAATTAAATTTTGTATTGCTCTATCTGATAAAAATAATGATATAAGATTTTATGATCTTGATTTTACTAATGAAATTGATAAAAAAGAAATGTTATGTGGTGATTTTTTAAATGTATTAAATGATCTTGATATTATTAATGTTTATTATGAAGATGAAAAGTTATCTATGAATATTAATTATGATAAATGGAAAAATCGTTATGCTGAGGAAGTTAGAAATTCTAAATTATATTATTATGTTTATAAAAAAGATAATAAGCCTGTTATTGCTTCTTCTTATGTTGTTGAAGATGCTGAGGATGGTATAATTCTTTATGATCTAGCTTCTCACAAAATTGTAGATTTTGATATTGATGGCGGAGAATATTATAAAATTCTTATTGAAAAAGGAATAATTAATGATTTAGGTGATGATTTTTATAATTTAAATACTGATAAATTTCTTGATTATATTTATCAAAGCAATCATAAACTGGTTAAGAAAATAAAAAAGAATGTAGACTAATAATGTGTTATATTCTTTTTTATTTTTAGATGTACAATTTTTTATGTATATAACAATATGATGATTTCTTAAGAAATTTATTACTATCATACTTTACTTAAAAAAATAATGTAATATTTTATTTGGGTATTGCATTTTTGTTAATAATGTATATAATTGTATTTAATCTTTGACAAAGTAAAGGAGGTTTATATGGTTAATG
>CANPWS010000037.1 GCA_947584955.1 uncultured Bacilli bacterium
TTCACTTTTTTTTTAAATCTTTTTATTTCCTTATTTTATAAAATTTTGATTAACAAAGAAATTTATTCTCTGACTAACTATATAACAATTTAAAATATTTATTATAAAAATTATATTAGATAATAAGTATTAAATTTAATCTTAACTAATAGACATATTAACTATTAAAAGAAAAACAACCTAAAATAGGTTGTTTTTGCATGAGTTAGAATTAGAGTTAGAATTTGAACTACTGTTTAATGAATTAGCATTTGCATTATTTGAATTATTCATATTATTTGAATTATTCATATTATTTGAATTATTCATGCTATTTGAATTACTATTATTCATTGAACTATTATTCTTAGCTCTATTGCTATTATTCTTAGCCATTTTTCATCACCCAATATTATTGTTTGTTAAATATTAATTTATATTATAGGTAATTTATTCCATTTTAAAAAACCAATCCTACAATTATAATAGCTAAAACTACAGAACAAAGATCTGATAAAAGTCCTACTGCTAGTGAATATCTTATTTTTTTTATACCTACTGCTGAAAAATACATACCTAATATATAAATCGTTGTATCAGTACTTCCCTGAATAATTGATGCTAAATATCCTAAATAACTATCTGGACCATAAACTTTAAAAATATCATTCATAATAACAAGACTAGCCGAGGAAGATACAGGTCTTAATAAAGCAAGTGGAAGTATTTCTGTGGGAAATTTTATTAAATTAAAAAAGAATTCTAAATTTTTAGTTATATCCATTATAATTCCACTATTTATAAGTAAATTAATTGAAAGAACCATTGCCATAATTGAAGGAAAAATAGAAAGACTCATTTTTAATCCTTCACTTATTCCATCTAAAAATACATTATAAATATCAACTTTTTTATATATCCCATGAATAATTACAATTATTGTTATTAAAGGAATCAATAAATTAGCAATTACCTTCATACTTTCTCCTTGTTAAGTAGATAAAATATTCTATCTAAAATAATTCCAAAAATACTAGACAAAATAGTAGTTATTATACAAAGTGGAACAATTTTAGTAGGCTCTAATGAACCATTTAAAATACGAAAACTAATAATTGTCGTAGGAATAATTGTAACTGATGAAGTATTTATTACTAAAAAAGTTATCATACTTCTTGATGCAATATCTTTATTTTTATTAATTTTTTGCATTTCTTTCATAGCTTTTAATCCAAATGGTGTCGCAGCATTTCCTACTCCAAGCATATTCATAATAATATTTGAAGATATATAAGTTAGTGCTTCATGATTTGGTGGAATTTCTGGAAATAAGAATTTCAAAAATTTATTTAATTTTCTTGCTAATATATCAATTAATCCACTTTCTTTAGCAATATTCATAATACCAAGCCATAAACACATAAGTGGAATTAATTTTAAAATCATTTCTATAGCATTTGCTCCAGAATCTAATAATGTATTATTTATAATATCTAATTTACCAGTAATTATTCCATATATTACACCAATTATTATAAAAAAAGCCCAAATATAGTTAATCACTAAACCACTTCTTTATTTTTGAAAAAAAATTTTTTTTATTATTTTTTTTATCTTTATCTATATAAATATTTTCTTCATATATTATTTTATTATTATAAATAATTTGATTTATTCCTACTACATCTCCAGTTTCATAATCTTTTAATTTATATAACTTAATATGACTTATAAGACTATCTGTTTCATTTTTTTTAAATGGTATATAAACATCATTTTTAATATATAAATTTCCTTCAAAATAATTATCAGTTTCTATTTTAAATTTACTTTTATTTAATACTTTGTATGATATATAATTATTTTTAGCATATTCATATAAATCTAAATGAGTATTCCAATCATCACTATCTTTAAGCGTTACTACAACTAAATTCATATTATCAAAAGAAGCTGTACTTACTAAAGTCCTTCTTGCTTTTTCTGTATAACCTGTTTTTCCTCCAGTTATAAAATCATAATTTAATAATTTATTTTTATTTGTCCAAACATATGATTTATAGTTTGTTTTTACTTTATATGTTTTAGTTTTAACTATTTCTCTATATGTTTCATTTTTCATAGCATACCTTGTTAAAAGTGCCATATCATAAGCTGTTGAATAATTTCCACCTTTCTCATCTAATCCACTTGAATTATTAAATATTGTATTTTTCATTCCTATTTCTTTTGCTTTATTATTCATAAGTGCCGTAAATTTTTCTTCTGATCCCGCAACATAAGTTGCAATCATTACCGCTGCATCATTTCCACTTCTTAGCATAAGACCATATAATAAATCTTTTAATTTTATTTCTTCACCTATTTGAATATATATTCCTGAACCATATGCTTTTAATATTGAATCATCTACAGTTACCATACTTTCAATATTAGCATTTTCAATTGTTATTATTGCAGTCATTATTTTAGTAATTGATGCAATTAACATTTTATTATCAATATTTTTACCAAGTAATACTCTTCCTGTTTCTTGATCCATTAATATATAAGATGAAGCTGTTTCTGTTGTGGCATTAACTAAAGAATTAAACATAAAAAAACTAATTATAAATAATAATATTTTTTTCATCTTTATAGCTCCTATTTTGTTATTTTACTTAATATAAATGTATGAAAAATTATTAGTTTTAGTCCTACCTAATTAGTTTTTATAAAAATAATTAAATAAAAAGAACTGTCAAAATTTTTAATTTAAATACAGTTCCTTTTTATCTTTACATAAGTCTTATATCAAATGAAGATACATATTTAACTAATATTGGCTTTCCTCGTTTCAAGACAAAACAGAAATTATCATCAATTTGTTCTTTAATTTCACTTGTTCTTTGTGTTATCTTCATTGTAAATTGATCGTTAATTCCTGGTCCAATCCAAATACCATCACTAGTATTTGCACAAGTTTTAAACCATATTTCTAGCTCTAATTTCTTTATCTTATCAATACTATCAACAATTATGTAATTAATAATACCTAAATCCTTAGATTTTTCAAAAATACTTCCTATTTTCTTAGCATTATTTGGATTTAATTTATTTTTAAATGCTTCAAATCCTACTATAATAATAGTTTTTTGTCTAACATTTTTAAATATATCTCTTGAATATCCATTAGATATATATTTACCATGGCAATCTAATATATAATTATATAATTTTTCAAAATAATTATCAAAAGCACTATTTACATATTCCATATATTTAGAATATTTAAAATCAAGTCCAAAATCTTCAGCATTAATTAAAGTTATTTGTGAATTATTTAAATATAGCATTTGATTTATTAATGGTCTTAAATATTTATATGTTGAATTTAAATCTGTACTAGATATTATATTTATGTTATTTTTATAAATATCATATTTTATAACTTCTAAATTAGATTTTGCTATACCTACGACTATATTTTTATCTTTTGTTAATTTATCTTTAATATCATTATATGATACTATATCTGGTAATACAGGTACTCTTAATGCTTTTTCTTTTAGTGATGTATTATATTTTATTGATATATCTCTAACAAATTCTTGAATTTTATCTTTTTCACAAACATATGCTGTTTGAAATTCATAAACATCTTCTCTTTTGATAATTCCACGTCCAAATATTTTAGATGGAAATGTTTTTCTAACATTACCTAATATTGAATTATAATCTTCATTATTATTTTGCTGAAGAACAAATTCTTGATTGAAGTTTTGTCTTAATTTGAATCTAATTCCATTTGGCGTACTAATTGTAAAAATAAAGTTAATTCCATATTTTGAACCATCTCTACTTAAAACATTTAAAACTTCATCATATTCTGAAAATGTTTCTTGATATGCTTCAAAATTATTTATTATTAATATTACTGTTGGTACTGACTTACCACTTTTTTTACAATATGTTAAATAGTCTCCATTATAATTTGAAAATAATTTTTTTCTTTCTTCAATCATTTTTGTAAGCATTTTATATAAATTTTCTATTTTATCATCATCATCTGAATGAAGAATATCACCAATAATTGGAGCATTTTTGAAAGCATTTAATGCTTCTGAACCAAAATCTATTATATAATAGTTTACTTCGACAGGATTATAACTTATAAGTGAAGAATATAAAAGCGTTGTTATAAAGTTTTCTTTTCCAGAACCTGCTACTCCATAAATTAAAGCATTTCCTTCTTTAGTAATTGGAACAGTAAGTAGATGTTGCTGCTGCATATTTGGAATATCAAATTCTCCAACTACTGGATTTATAATAAATGGTTCTTTTTTGTAATCATATTTATTGATTAAGTTATTTACAAATATAACCGCAGGTATTTTTTCAAGCCAAAGTGGCTTACATTTTATATTTTCTTCTTTAGCTATATTAGATAAATATTTAACCATGTTTATAAGCTCTTCACCTAAAGATGGCCCTAATTCTACTTTTTTTCTTGTCTCAGTACTTTTAATAATATAACCAATATTATCTATAAAATTAATAGAGGTATCTAGTTCTTTTCTAATTTTTTCTGATGGTATATATTGTCCTCCACACCATGCTGCTTGTCCTAAAACAAATATTTCATCAAATCCTACTTGGAAATAAAATCTACCAGTTTGTTTTAAAAGTGCAGCATCTGGTCTTTTTATTACTTCTGTACTATCAGATTTTTCTTGTACTCTTAGACATATTCTAAATCTCGTATTACTCCAAATTTGTGGATCTACTACTCCACTTGGTTTTTGAGTTGCTAATATTAAATGAACTCCCAAACTACGACCAATACGTGCTGTACTTATTAGATTACTCATAAATTCTGGTTGTTGTGTTTTTAATTCTGCAAATTCATCACTTATTATAAATAAATGAGATATAGGTTCTTTTACTATACCATTTCGATACATCTTTTGATATTTATAAATATCTATAGTACTTTCTCCTGTTTTCTCTCTAGCTATATTAAATAATCTTTGTCTTCTTTTTAATTCACTATCTATTGATGCTAAACTTCTTTTTATTTCTGTAGCATCTAAGTTGGTTATTGTTCCTACTAAATGAGGTAATTTTAAATTAATATTAGCATTTTCAAAAGCACCAGCCAGTCCTCCACCTTTATAATCTATTAATATAAATTGTACTTCATATGGATGAAAATTTATAGCCATTGAAAGTATATAGGTTATCAAAAACTCTGATTTTCCACTACCAGTCATACCTGCAATTAATCCATGTGGTCCATGATATTTTTCATGTAAATCAAGAACTATTTTTTCACCATTTTTACCAAATCCTATTGGTGCGGCTAATGATAAAATCGGATTATTTTTAGCCCATCTATTTGGTGAATTTAATTGTTCTATTTTTCCAACATCATACATCTGTAAAAATCCTAGCTTATTTGGTAATTGTCCTTCTTCTTCAGAATCTATTTCAATATGAATATTAGCTAAAACTTTGGCACACTCATAATATTTATAATTACTATCCAAATCAAGATTAAAAACAATAGCTTTATTATTAATTTCATTTCTATATAATTCTGCTTTTTCTTGATAAATATTGACAAAACTTTTACACTGATCAGGTATATTAGTTATTTTTTCAGTAAGAATTATTAAACTAAATCCTAAATTTTCTTTATTGTTAAGTATTTTTTTAATAAAATCAAAATTTCTTATTGATTTAAAACTATCTGTAACTATTAAATAATGTGGATAATTTAAATAATTTTTATTTTCTCTAGTTGTTCTTATTGTATATTCTTTATCTAAAAGATAAAATATTTCTTTATATTCATCATTATTATCAGCAAAAAATCGTATTGAATGATCATTATTAAATGTATGTGGTAAAATTTTTAGAAATTCCCAGTTATGTTCCATATCTTTATTAGTTAGCATTACTATTTTTAAATCATCATAACTATGAAATGTCATTACTTGTAAAAATAATTGAGACATATAACTTGCTGTTTGTCCTTTATTTCCTACTATACCAAGTATATTGTTTTCCATAAGTGATAAGGGAATTGAAACATTTTGTATTTGTTTTGGTTCTTCTCCTAAGGTTCTTGCTATATCATTAAGATTATCTTCGACCATGGTAAAATGTTCTTCAGGATACATTATATTAATTAACATGTCCTGGTTTCCTATTCCTAAATTTAACGTAAGAAAATCATCATCACCTAATCTTCTTTCCCAAAGTCTTGTCATTTTTGATAATATTATATTTTGACATTCTAAAGTTGTAGGAAAATTATCCATAAGTATATTTTTTTGTTTTATTATATCTTCTTGTATTAGTTTCTTTTTATCATCAATATATTTTTTATACTTTTCTTGCCTTTCATGTTCTTTCTTTTGTTGTCTTTTCTTTTCATATCGTCTATTTATTGAAGGCCACAATAATGTTCCACATAACATTGCTAGTCCCATAATTAATGATGGCATAGATCTTGAAAGTGGCATATCATACATTGTCATGTTATTAATTACATTATAGACACTCATCATTGACATCATACTCATTGTTACCATTGGTCCAACAGTTAAAATCCATGGTCTATCATCTTCTTCTTGTTTTGAAGGTGGTGGATCAATATTTATTTGTAACTCTTCAACTTTTCTTATAAATCTTGGCTTTTTATGAAAGTTATCATCATCGCTATATAATTTTATATCTGTTTCTTCTTCTGCCTCTTCATAAGCTGATTCTGGTATTTCTTCAAGACTAGGTAAATATTTTATTGTAACTTGACCAAATGGATTATTAATCATAAGTGATGTCTGATTATCTTTTTGTATTAATATTATTTTTAGTCCCATTAAAAAAATAATATCTCCATTTTCTAATTGGGTTTCTTTTTTTACAAGTAAATCATTTAAATAAGTTATACCTGTAGCTATTAAAATATATTTTTTATCTACATATTTTATTGTTGCATGTAATGAAGATATATTTGGTGATTGATATACTATATCACAGCTTTGATCACTACCTATTTTAATTTCTTTATCTTTTTCTTCATCTATTATATAATTTTTATATGTATCATCGTAAACTGGTGAACAATATAATATCATATTTTGGTATTTTTCACTGGTACTATTTTTTATTATATAAAACTGGTAAGTTTCAAGCTCTACGGAAGGTATTTGAGCATCATTTTTAACATAATATACTTCACTATTACTAACTAATTGCCATTTGTTATTAGAATTTGCTTCTATACAAATAAGATTTTTTTCATTTCCTTGATCATCTGTATCAGTAATCCAATAATTACCTTTTATTTTATTTGGTAATATTAAATTACTTATTTTATCACTTTTAATTAATGATACTCTCACAAAAACTCCTCCTTATTCTTTTTCCAAAGCTTTAAATAATTATATTAATAATAATTTACTTCCATTTTTTATACCACTATCTTTTACTAAAACGTTATTATCATATATAGCAGTAGTTTGTTTATCGTATAATTTTAATTTATTGTCGATACTTATATTTCCATCACTAAGTTCTACGACTGATTGAATAATATATTTTTTTATTGTACCAATTTTTTTATTTATCGGTATATATATATCATACTCTTCTTCAAGAGAAGGAATATAAACTAATACTAATACTTTATTTACCATATTATCACCATATCTTATTTTAATAAAATTATATCATATTTTTTAAAGTTAAACAATACTTGTTTTTTATATAAAAGACTATTTTTATCTATTTACAAATACAACATAAATTTTTTACATATTAAATTTATTTTACTAAATATTAATAACTTATATACTATTATTATTGCTTAATACTTTAAGAACTATAGAAGATATTATTATATTTACAATGATTTATAAAAATGTTATAATAGTTTCCCAAGGAGGATTAATATGCATATAGTTACATTAACAGAAAAAAAATTTAATGAAAACAGAACCAAATTTGATATTAATAATTATAAGCAAACTTCTGAATATGCTAAGATGATGCAAAAAAATGGATTTAAAATACTATATCTTGGCCTTGAAGATGATAATGAAAATGTAGCTTGTATGACATTAATTCTAGAAAAAAGATTTAAAGGTAAATATAAAATTGGTTATGCACCAAACGGATTTTTAATTGATTATAAAAATTATAATTTACTTAGTGAATTTACTAAAAATTTGCATGAACATTTGACTAAATTAAATTATATTTATTTAAGACTTAATCCAATTTTTAACTATAAAGTTTATGATTCACATAGTGTTATTTTAAAAAGTCAATCTAATATTTTAGATAATTTTAAATCTCTTGGATATATTTTAGTAGAACCTAAAAATAAATTTGAAAAGTTTGAAGCTATTTTAAATACTAATGACGATATTAATGCAATATACAATTCTTTTAATAGAAATATAAAAAGGAAAATAAAGGACTGTAATTTAATAGGTATTACGTTATTAAAAAATGATGATCTTGATACTTTTTATAAATTAGTTTCCAAAAAAAATAAACATTCTTTAGAATATTATAAACAAATGAAAGATTCATTCAATAATGATAATTGTAAATTTGAAATTTATTTTGCTAAATTAAATCCTGAAATATATTTAAATAATTATAGATATTTACTTAAAAATGAATTAGAGATTAATAATAAATTAAATGAAAAAATGATTAATATGTTTATTCCCAAGACAAAAAAATTACTTGATAAAAAAATTAATTCTGACAAATTAATTAATAAATATAAACAAAAAGTAATTGAGGCTTCGGAAATATTTTCTAAATATCCTGACGGATTAATTGTTGGTACTTGTGCTATTATTGTCCATAATAAATGTGTATATTTTATTGAGGAAGGATATGAAGAAAAACTTAGAAATATTTATTCTATTGCTATGCTTAAATGGGAAATTATTAAATTATATTCATCTTATGGTTATAATATTTTTAATCTTGGACAGATTCCTCCATCTTTATATAATAAAGGTAGTAAATTTTATGGTCTATATTTATCTAAGACAAGTTTTAATCCTCAAATATTTGAATATTGTGATAATTTAGATTTAGTTGTTAATAAATATATTTATAAGTTAATTATGAAATTACAAAAAAGAAAATAAGATATTAATTTTAGTTTTTATCTTATAATTATTAAATTGTTATATATATAAAAAAGCAGGTGTTATATATTAATATCTGTTTTTTTATATTAATTAAAAAAAACTCCTCACTAATTGTAAGAAGTTTTTATATAGCATTTTATTATTCAATAATTTCAGATACTTTTCCTGCACCAACTGTATGTCCACCTTCACGAATAGAAAATTCTGTTCCTTTTTCTACGGCAATTGGAGCTATT
>CANPWS010000038.1 GCA_947584955.1 uncultured Bacilli bacterium
ATTTAATCTAAATTGCCCCCCCCCCATTACGTACAAATGTATGTGTATTACTCATCACATTTTTCATAATATTTTTCATGAGAGAGGCACCTTCTTTCTACTACTTTACTAAAATAAATATAACATATTTTTAACCATAATTCAATAATATTAATTTAATTCAACAAAATATTTATGATACCAAATTAAGAAAATATAAATATTATATATTTTTCTACCATTATTTTTTTTATTATTATAATGCTCTTCTAGTAAATTATTAATAACTTCTTTATCAAAAAAATCACTAACAAAATCATAATTAAATACTTCTTTTACTTTTTTATAATACTTTTCTTCTCTAATCCATAAAGAAAATGGAACAGGAAAGCCTAATTTTCTTCGCTTTGACCACTCTTCTGGTAATTTTTCTTTTGCTAAGTCTCTAAACATATATTTAGTTTGATTATCCTTAATTAAATATTTTGAGGGAATCTCCTTAGAAAAAGCAAATACTTCTTTATCTAAAAATGGTACTCTAAGTTCAAGAGAATTAGCCATAGACATTTTATCTGCTTTTAATAAAATATCATTAGGAAGCCAAAAATGCATATCAATATACATTTTCTTTGTTAAATCATCAGCATCTTTTACTTTTTCATAATATGGATATAAAATATCTTTAATTTTTTTATTATCTTTTAAATCATTTTTTAATATTTCATTAGCTTCTTCTTCATCCATAACAAAAGCATGTCCAATATATCTTTCACAAAACTCTTTTGCATATTTATTTATAAAATTTTTTCCCTTAAAATAAGGCATTTTATTACAAATTTTTGCAAAAGTTTTTCTTAAAGCAAAAGGTATTTTCATATATATTTTAGCAACTCTTGGTTCATTATATTCATTATATCCCCCAAACATTTCATCTGCGCCTTCACCTGAAAGAACAACTTTTACATATTTACTAGCATTTTTAGAAAGAAAATAAAGTGGTACTGTTGAAAGATTAGCGTGAGGTTCATCAGTATAATATTGAATTGTAGGTAAAATATCAAAAAATTCATCACTACTCATATATGTACTATAATTTTCTATATCAAGTTTATCTGATAAATCTTTGGCATAAACAGTTTCATCAAATCCTTCTTTTTTAAATCCAATAGAAAAACTTTTATTTGGTTTTGCTACACTTACAACATAAGAAGAATCTACTCCCCCCGATAAATAAGATCCTACTTCTACATCACTTATTTTATGATATTCTACTGATTTATTTATAACCTCTTCCATCTTTCTTTTATATTCTTCATAAGGTCTTTCCTTTTTTTCATAATTTACTTCAAAATAAGTATCTAGTTTTAATTTTCCATCTTTATATTTGAAATATGAACCAGGCATTAATTTATAAACATTTTTAAAAAAAGTTTCACTGCCAATTGAATATTGAAAAATTAAATACATTTTTAAATTATTAGTATTTATTTCTTTTTTAAACGCAGGATTAGGTAAAAAACTTTTTATCTCTGAAGCAAACATAAAACTATTATCATCTAAATAATAATAAAGTGGCTTTATTCCAAAATAATCACGACATCCTATAACTTCTTTTTCTTTTTTATCATAAATAATAAATGCAAACATTCCCCTTAACATAGGAAATAATTTTTCTTTATATTCTTCATAACCATGTAATATTACTTCAGCATCTCCATTTGTTTTAAATTTATGTCCTTTTTCTTTTAATATTTCTTTTATTTCTTTATAATTATATATTTCTCCATTAAAAACAATTATTTTACTTTCATCTTCATTAAATATTGGTTGACTACTTCCTTCTAAATCAATTATTGAAAGTCTTCTAAAACCTAAAGCTATATCTTTATCTTTATAATAACCATAAGAATCTGGTCCACGATGAATAATCATATCACTCATTTTTTTTATTGTTTTTTCTTTATCCTTTTCTTTTTCCTTATTTACATATCCAGTAAAGCCACACATTTAAATAATCACCTAATCTTCCTTCCATGAACTATTTTTATAATCTCTATAATATCTAAAATGTCTTTTTAACAAGAAAAATAACCTTTTAATATTAAGATCTTTATCATAAATTAATGGATTTACTCTATTTTTCCATAAGCTTAATACTTTTTCTTTATATTCTTCATTAATTATATATTTTTTTATTATACCTTTTGGTACAAAAGTTAATAATACTTCTTTATCTAATACTTGATATTCCATATTTTTATTATAAATTAAATCATCTACCATTACTTTTACTAAGTTATATCCTGCTTGTGTTAAATAATAACTACTTCTTCCCTGTCTTGCATTAATTTCTAAAACTTTAAATTTTTTTGATTTGGCATCATATTTCATATCTATTTCTGCAAATCCTGTATAACCTATATTTTCCATAAATGATTTAATATTTTCAATCATTTGTTCTTTACCTTTAAACTGTGAATATCCATTTATTAAAACTGCAGCATTACCAATTAATTTTTCTGCATGTTCTTGAAGCCCTATTTGAGCAAAAGAAATTAATTTTACTTTCTTATCTTTACCACAATAAACGACGCTATCAAATAGATAACTGTCATCTCCTTTTATATATTCTTGAATTATTAATGTATTTTTATACCCACTATCAATAATTTTTTTAATAACTTCATTTGCTTCTTCATTAGTTTCTAATTTATATATTTTTTTCTTACCTTTAAAATCATTATGATTATAACTTATAACATCCGCAGGTTTAATTATTATTGGATAATTTATTTTTTCTTTAAAGATTTTATATTCTGTACAATCATAAAAATATGTTTTAGCAAATTCTAAAGTAGAATTTTTATAAGTTTTATAAAATACATCTTTCATAATTAAACTATTAATTAGTTTTTCACTATTATAATTAAAGATAAATTGTTTATCGATTTTATCTCTATTTTTATTTAGAAAATTAGTATATGTTTCATTTGAACTTATAACTAGTATTTTTACATTTTTTGGTATTATTCTTTTAAAGTTATTTAAAGCTTTCAAAAATTCTTCTTCATTCCAAATTTTATTATTATATATTATATTTGTAATGTTACTATATGATGTAAAAGTCATTTCATGATTTCCTAGTATATAAGCTTTTTTATGATAAACTTCATGATAACACCTTGACATATAATAGGCATTAGCATCTGTTCCTATTATTAAAACTTCAAATTTCATCCTAATCTCTTTTCTATTTTTTTACCATTTTCTAAATAAATTCTAGGTACTCTACTACTTATTCTTGTAAATAATTTATAAGCATTTATATTTGCTTCACCACATACTTTTTTAGCAGATAACTGTTTACCTATTAAACAAACTTCATCTCCTACTTTAACACTTTCATCTACTTTAACGGTGATCATATCCATACATATTTCTCCCACTATTTCGTAAATTTTATTATTTATTACTACATGTTTAAATCCACTTATTCCATCATAATATCCTATTGGTATTGTAGCTAAATAACCATCTTCTTTAAACTGATAACTAGCTCCATAACCTACAAAACTTCCTTTAATACATTTTTTTACTTGCATTACTTCAGAATATAAACTAAAAAAAGGTTCTACTTTTAAGTTTGTATCTAGTACTTCACTTATATTTTCTTTTTTTCTTATATAATTATTTTTAATAGTTCTTAATTTTCCTTTAAAATTATTTAAAGTTACTATTTTATTATTAAATCCATACATAACTATACCTAATCTAATTCCATTTGCAAATGGTATTTTTTTATGGAATGTAAGTGTATTACTTTTTCCAAGATGTACTATTTTTACTTTTGATAAATCAATATCACTAGTTAATTTTTTAAACATTTCTAGCTGATTATCAAAGTGTTTATCAAGATAACCACTTGTAGCAAAATGAGTAAATATTCCTTCAATATTTAAAGAATTATCATTAAATATTTCATTTATATTATCTTTATTATTTAATCCTATTCTATTCATACCTGTTTCTATTTTTAAATGTATTTTTAATTTAGAAACATCTTTTATTTCTTTTAATTTTTTATAATAATCATAATCTGCTAAAGTAATAGTTATATTATTTTCAATACATTTATCTAAATACTCTATTTTTATTGGTTCTAATGATAAAATGGGAATATCTTTATCATAAGATCTAACACTTAATGCTTCTTCTAAAGAAGATACTGCTAAATAATTTATACCAGATTCTATTAAGGTATTTACAATATATTCTCCGTGTCCATAAGCATTTGCTTTTACTACACCAATATAATAATCATAAAAAGGATAATCTTTTTTTATGTTTTCTATATTGTTTTTAAGTACATCTAAATCTATTAAAGCGTAAGTATTTCTATACATGTTTTTTCCTCATTTCTATATAAAATTATATATCATTAATGTTTAAAAGTCTATCTTTTGATGTTTATTTACATTTTATTTTATGCTATTTATTATTACTTTTTATTTATAATATATAACAAAAAAAATGTAGACATTTTTTATGCCTGCATTTATCTTATAACTTAGATACTAAACTATATTTAATATTTTATCTTGCCATAATTAAATATGTAAGAAAAACTAAATATATTATTATAATTATAATACCATTTACTCTGTCAGTTTTTGATTTTTTATCAGGTACTCCTAAGGCCATGGAAGCTAATACTCCTCCAATTAATCCTCCAACATGGGCAAAATTATCAATTCCAGTCGCAGCAAAACCAATTATTAAATTAATTATAATTATTGGTATAATTTGACTTCTAATAACATTGCCTAAATATGTACGATAGTAATGTCCAAAAAATAGTATTGCTCCAAGTAAACCAAATATTGCCCCAGATGCTCCTACGGAAATAGCATCTACATTAAATGCTAAAGATAAAAATGCTCCGCATATTCCACTTAATAAATATATTATTAAAAATTTCCCTTTTCCAAAAAAGCTTTCTACTTGAGGTCCTATTATATATAAAGAATACATATTACATGCTAGATGTATTATATCTATATGTAAAAACATTGATGTAATAATTCTATAGTATTCTCCACTTTTAACAAGAGGATTATATAACCCATATTTTAAAATTAAATCAGTTTTAGATAATTGTGAATATAAAAATATAAGTAAATTTATTCCCATTAAAATATAAGTTATAAGTGGATATTTTTTACTAAATATTTTATCTGCTACAGCACTTTTTTTTCTTGTTGAATTATTAATACTATCAGTTATTTTCATAAATAAATTTATGCCTTCTTCTTCGTGATGTGTTTTTTCTACGATATCTGGAAATAATTTTGTTAATATATTATCGTTTATTTCTTCAGTACTTTTTAAGTATACATCTTTATCTTCTAAGTTAACTGTATCTCCAATATCTGTATATATATTTAAAACATTCATTTTAAATGATAAAGTTTTTAATTTTAATTTTTTTACTATTTGATTTAATTTAAACTTATCAAATCCAAGTTGTTCATTATTATGAATATGATGTGATATTATTCTTATTACTTTATAATCATTATCTAAATTTTCAAGCCATATTTCATCATTTATTCCATGAATAATTATGGGATTATAATTTTTTTCAGTAATAAAATAATGTACTAGATTCATAACAAATAAATCTCTATCATTAATAATTATATTATGCATATTATCCCTTCTTTTTACATTATAATAAATTTTAGCATACTTTTATCTTTTTGTAAACTTATCTATACATATTTACAATTTCTGTAAATTCCTTAGGTTCTGGTACACTAAATTCTAAATATTTTTTAGAAATAGGATGGATAAAGCCAATTGTTTTAGCATGAAGCATTTGTCCAAATTCTTTATTTTCTTGTTTTTTTAATCCATAAACAGGATCATTTACTATAGGATGATTTATATAATTTAAATGTACTCTTATTTGATGTGTTCTTCCTGTTTCTAGTACACATTTTATTAAAGTAGCGTTATTTAATCTTTCTAAGACATAAATATGTGTTATTGCATCTTTAGAGTTTTCCGAAGTTACTGTCATTTTTTTTCTATTTATTTTACTTCTTCCTATTGGTGCATCTATAGTTGCAGAATCTTCTTTTATAATACCATGTACTAAGGCTATATATTCTCTTTTTACAGTTTTTTTGCTTATTTGCATTGCTAAATCATTATGTACTTTATCATTTTTTGCCACTAATAAAAGGCCAGAGGTATCTGCATCAATTCGGTGTACTATACCTGGTCTTATATCACCATTTACTTTACTTAAATTATTACAATGATGCATTAAAGCATTTACTAAAGTATTAGAATAATTCCCTGGGGCAGGATGAACAACCATACCACTTTTTTTGTTTACTACTAATAAATATTCATCTTCATAAACAATATCTAAATCTATATCTTCTTCTTTTATATCATTTTCTTCTTTTAAATTATCATCTATACTAATTAAATCCCCATCTTTAACAATAAAACTTGCTTTTATTTCTTTATTATTTACAAGTATTTGTTTTTTAGATATTAATTTTTGTACTTTACTTCTACTTATATCTAATTTATCTATTAAATATTTATCTATTCTGCCAGTTTCATTTTGAACTTTTAATTCCATGATTACTTCCCCCTTCTACTACAAAAAGTAATAATATTCCTATTACAATAAATGAATCTGCTAAATTAAAAATTGGAAAATCATAGTTAAATATATAAAAATTAAAATAATCTACTACATATCCATATACTATTCTATCTATTAAATTTCCAATTGCTCCTGCTAATAAAAGGCTATAACTTACAGATTCTAATTTTTTTACATCTTTCTTTTTATATAAATAAATAATTAAAGAAATTATTATTATTAAACTAAATATTATTAAAAATATTTTTTTACCTTTAAGTATACTAAAAGCTGCACCATTATTTTTTACATATGTTATATAAAAAAAGTCATCTATTAGCTTTATACTTTCATTTACTATCATAAATTTTTTAACTATAATTTTTATTATAATATCAATAATTAATAAAGTGCTAGATAGTAATATTGTTTTTTTCATGATTTTCACCTTTTATTTTTGTATTTATCCATATATTTTTGAACATGTATCAACTGTGCTACTAATGCATGATGTTCCACTACCTTTTTTCTTGGCAATAAAGCAATATACATATTCTTCATCACGATATATTTCAACACTAAGATTTGATGAATTACATTCTACTTCTGTCGCAGGATTAATCATTTTTTCATTCAATACTGCATCTGCTATTATATCAAAAGCTGGTGAATTTGTTGCTTTATAAAAAGATACTGTCGAACAAGTTGTAGCATTACCCTTAATTCCACATTTATTTTTTGTTCCAGCTGGAGTATAATTAAGTGATAATCCATCTAAAGTTATATAGTCTTCAATTGCCACTGTAAGCTCTTTTATAAAAGAATTTTCTGATTTTTCTTTACTAGCATTATATAAATTAATCGAAGCAGATATTGTTACTGTCATAATTACTGCAAGAATTAAAATTGTTACAATTAATTCAATTAAAGTAAATCCCTTATTATTCATTTTTCTTTTCATAAATACCTCTTTCTTTTCATAATTATAATATCATAAATCTTTACTATTATCAATATTTTTAGTATAATTATTTTAGGTGTTAGGATATGAAACTATTATATAATGATAAAGAAATTGAACTAATTAAATGTACTACTTTTTTTTCAAGATTAAAAGGTTTTATGTTTAAAAAAAATATAAACTATGCCCTATTATTCAATCATTGTAATAGTATTCATACATTTTTTATGAAAACAAATATTGATGTTATTATGTGTGATAAAAATAATAATATTTTATATTTTTATAAAAATTTAGGAAAAAGAAAAATTATTTTACCTAAAAAAGGAGTATATAAAACTTTTGAAACACCTAGTTTTTATTTTGATATTAAAATAAACGATAAGATAAAGGAATGTGATTAATTTTGAAGATTTGTATTTTAGGGACAGGAGCTTATGGTCTTGCCCTTGCTAATATGTTTAACCAAAATAATAATGATATAATTTTATGGACTAGGTTTGAAGAAGAAAAAGATATGCTTACTACTAGTAAATCATCTATTCATTTAAATGGTATTACTCTTCCTTCTTCTTTTAAATATACAACTGATATGTCCGAAGCAGTAAAAATAAGCAATGTTATTGTTATTGCAGTACCTACTAAAGCTGTCGATGATGTTAGTAAAGAACTTAAAAAATATTATACAAAAGATAAACATATTTGTATAGCTAGCAAAGGTATTACTGAAAAGACTAATCTCTTTGTTTGTGATGTACTTTCTAAATATATTAAAACCAAAAATATAGCAGTTATTTCTGGTGGAACTTTTGCTATTGATATGTTTAAATCTTGTCCTTTGGGATTATCACTTGCTACCAAAAGTAAAGAAACAGAAATGATTTTAAAGTCTTCACTACAAAATAAATATTTAAAACTTCGTACTACTTCAGATATAATTGGTGTAGAAATATGTTCTTCAATAAAAAATGTTATTGCTATAGCTTCTGGAATATTATATGGTATGGGATACCCTGATTCTACTTCTGCAATGTTTATAACTGAGGCATTAAATGATATTAAAAATTTGATAGATGCTCTGGGTGGAGATAAAAAAACTATTTTATCTTTTGCGGGATTTGGTGATTTACTTTTAACTTGTACTTCTGTTAAAAGTAGAAATTTTACCTTTGGAAGAATTATTGGCGAAGGAAAAAGTAAAGAAGAAATTGATAATTATATTGCTAATAATACTATTGAAGGGTTATATACATTAAAATCTATTTATGATCTTTTAAAAAAGAAAAAAGTTAAAATGCCTATTATTAATTTAATTTATAATATTATTTTTAAAGATACGAAAAAAGAAGAGCTTGTTACTTTTCTTATAGAAAAAGATTAATAATATATATAATAAATACGTTTCTTTAAGATCGAAGGAAACTAACTAAAAGTTTACAATTATATTTTAAAAGTACTATATTTTGTAGTATTCTTTTTTATTTTATAAATATATTTGTTATTATCATGATTTTAGATTTTATATTGTTTTGAAAACAGTTAGACT
>CANPWS010000039.1 GCA_947584955.1 uncultured Bacilli bacterium
TAGAAGATTATTATAAAAGAATAACTAAATATCATAAACTGGAAATAATTGAATTAGAAGATTCAAATATTATTAAGGAAAAAGACTTAATATTAAAAAATATAAATAAAAAAGATTATATAATTACATTAGAAATTGAAGGAAAGAATATTTCTTCACCAGAACTTGCAGAAAAAATAGATAAGACATTAATAACTAATTCATGTATAACTTTTATAATTGGTGGATCAAATGGAATACACGAAGATATAAAAAAAATTTCTAACTTTAGTTTATCATTTTCAAAGTTAACATTTCCACATGGGTTATTTAGATTAATATTATTAGAACAACTTTATCGAAGTTTTAAAATTATAAATAATGAAACATATCATAAATAAATTAAAATATATTATAATTAAAAGCCTACCAAAAAAGTAAGCTTTTTCTTTCATTTAAATAAAATATATGATAATATATATAAAAAGAAAAGGCAGAGATTAAAGTGAAAAATAATAAAGAAATATTAAAAGTAGATAAAGTAGATACACTTATAAAATTTATAGAAGATAAAAAAAATTATTTATCTAAGAATAAAATAAAACAATACTTAAAATATAAAATGGTAAAAGTAAATGATAAAGTAATAACAAATGCTAATTATAAACTAAATAAAGAAGATATAATAACAATAGATTATGAAAAGAATAATAATTTTGATTTAGAAATATTATATGAAGATAAAGATATAATAGCAATTAATAAACCTAGTGGGCTTTTATCAATATCAAATGATAAAGAAAAAGAAAAAACAGCTTTTAAATTAGTAAGAGATTATGTAAGAAGTAAAGATGCAAAAACTTTTTTATTTACTATTCACAGAATAGATGAAGATACTTCTGGAGTATTAATGTTTGCTAAAAGTGAAAAGATAAAACATTTATTTCAAGATAATTGGAATGATATTGTAAAAGAAAGATTATATTTAGCAGTAGTCGAAGGAAAAATAAAAGATAGTGGTACATTTCATACTTATTTAAAAGAAAGTAAAAATGGTATGATATATTCTTCTAAAAACAAAGATGGTAAAGAAGCAATAACTAAATATAAAGTAATAAAAAGAAAAGATAATAAAAGTTTATTAGAAGTAAATATATTAACAGGAAGAAGAAACCAAATAAGAGTTCATTTAAGTGAAAATAAAACTCCAATAATGGGAGATAAAAAATATGGATCAAAAGCTAAAACAAGATTGATGCTTCATGCAAAGAAGCTAAAATTAATAGATCCTAGAAATAATAAAATATTAGAAATAAATGCTAATATACCAAGTGAATTTAATGAAATAATGAAATAGAAAAGGGAAATAAAATGAGTTTTAAAATAGGAAATGTAGAAATTAAAAATAATATTGTTTTAGCACCTATGGCAGGAATATGTAATAGTGCTTTTAGAAAAATAATAAAAGAAATGGGTTGTGGATTAATATATTCAGAGATGGTCAGTGATAAAGCAATAGTATATGATAGCAAAAAAACTAAAGAAATGTTATATTTTGAAGAAGATGAAAGACCAATTGCTCAGCAAATATTTGGAAGTGATGTAGAAACATTCGTAGAAGCTGCTAAAACAGTATACGAAATCATGAAACCAGATATTATTGATATTAATATGGGATGTCCTGTTCCTAAAGTAGCAGTAAAGGCACAGGCAGGTTCGGCTTTATTAAAAGATTTAAATAAGGTAAGAGAAATAGTAGAAAAAGTTGTAAAAGCAGTGCCAGTTCCTGTTACTGTTAAAATAAGAAGTGGTTGGGATAATAAAAGTATAAATGCTGTTGAGGTAGCAAAAGTAGTAGAGAAAGCAGGAGCATCAGCAATAACAGTTCATCCAAGGACAAGAAGTCAAGGTTATAGTGGAAAAGCAGATTTGGATATAATAAAAAAAGTTAAAGAAAATGTAAAAATACCAGTAATAGGAAATGGAGATATAGTTGATATTGAAAGTGCAAAGCACATGTTTTCATATACTAAATGTGATGCTATTATGATAGGAAGAGGAGTATTAGGTAATCCCTTTTTAATAAAAAAGTTAGTAACGTATTTTGAAAAAGGAATAGTATTAGAAGATGCAAGTTATGAAGATAAAATAAATATGTGCTTTAAACATTTAAATTATTTATCAAAAATAAAAAATGAAAAAGTATGTGTACTTGAAATGAGATCACATATAGCATGGTATCTAAAAGGATTACCAAATAGTACATCAGTTAAAAACGAATGCTTTAAAGCTAAAACAAAAGCAAATTTAGAAAAAATATTAAATAACTATTTAAAAGAATTAAAAAATATTATATAATAATAGTAGGTGATTTGAATGAAAGCAAGTTTTTTTAAGAGATTAGGAGCATTTCTAGTTGACATGTTAATATTATCATTAATTAGTGATTTATTATTTATGGGATTTAGTAATGCTAAATATGAAAAAATAACGAAAGATTTAGAAAATTTAACAGAAGAATTTGATGAAAAAATGGAAAATGAAGAAAATATAACATATGAAGAGCTTACTGATTATTTAAAACAAATTGCAGATTATACATATGAAGCTAATAAAGCTGCTGCACCAATTACAATAGCTACACCTATTATTACTATAGGATATTTTGTTGTATTTGCTTATTTAAATAAAGGACAGACATTAGGTAAAAAAATTCTACATTTACGTATTAAAGAAGAAAAGAAAGATCCTAGTTTAAAAGCAATGATTATAAGATCATTATTTATAGTAAATATATTTAGTGGATTATTAAATATAATATTGTTATATACATTAAGTGGATATAAATATTATTTAGTATTACTTTCAGTAACTGGAATAGAAGAGATATTTATTTTTATTACAGCATTATTTGTATTATATAGAAAAGATAAAAGAGGACTTCATGATCTAATGGCTAAAACAACTGTAATAGAAGAAAGAGGTTAAAGCATGGAAAAAACAGAACAAGAATTAATTAGAATAGAAAAACTAAATAAAATAAAAGAAGTATGTAATCCATATCCTGAAAAATATGAAAGAACACATACATTAAAAGAAGCAAGAGAATTAGCAGATGGTACGTTAGGTGTTAAAATTGCAGGAAGAATAGTTTTCATGAGAAAAATGGGAAAGTTAAGTTTTATACGTCTACGTGATATAGAAGCAGATATGCAAATAGAAATTAAAGTAGATATGGTCGGAGAAGAAAAATATGAGTTTTTCAAAAAACAGATTGATATTGGAGATTTTATAGGTGCAGAGGGTGAAATATTTACAACTCAAACAAATGAAAAAACCTTAAGAGTATCAAAGTTTGAATTTTTAGGAAAAGCCTTAAGACCACTTCCAGAAAAATTTCATGGACTTACAGATACAGAATTAAAATATAGACAAAGGTATGTCGATTTAATTACAAATGAAGAAACTAGAAAAGTATTTTTAGGAAGAAGTAAGCTTTATTCATATATTCATAAATTTTTAGGAGAAAATGGTTTTTTAGAAGTTGAAACTCCAATTTTACAAAGTGCAGTATGTGGAGCCTCTGCAAGACCATTTTATACGCATCATAATGCTCTTGATATAGATTTAAATTTAAGAATAGCACCAGAAACATATCTAAAACAGTGTATAGCAGGAGGATATGATAGAGTATATGAAGTTGCTAAATGTTTTAGAAATGAAGGAATGGATAGTGAACATTTACAAGAATTTACTCAAGTAGAATGGTATGCATCATATTGGAATTTTGAAGATAATATTAAATTTTATCAAAAATTTATAAAATCATTACTTACAGAATTACTAGGTACAACAACAATAGAATATCAAGGAAATATAATAGATTTTGGAAAAGATAATTGGGATAGAATAAATTATGTTGAAAAAATGCGAGAATTATATGGATTTGACTTTTTAGAAATTAATGATGTTCAAAAATTAAAAGAAAAGATAGTAGAAAAAGGCTTATTTAGCTATGAAGATATGGAAGAATATAAATCATTAAGTCAGGTTATAGATTTTTCATATAAAAAATTAATTAGACAAAATATTATAAATCCAACAATAATATATAATTATCCAGCATCTTTAATACCATTAGCTAGAAGAAATGATGATGATAAAAGAATAATAGATGTATTTCAAGTATTAGTAAGTGGTACAGAATTATGCAAAGCTTATTCAGAATTAGTAAATCCAGTAACTCAAAGAGAAACATTTGAAGAACAATTAAAAGCTAAAGCTGAAGGCGATGAGGAAGCAATGGATTTAGATGAAGATTTCTTACTAGCAATGGAACAAGGAATGCCACCAATTTCAGGATTAGGATTTGGAATAGATAGACTTATGATGATAATATTTAATCAGCCTTCTATTAGAGATGTAGTTTTATTTCCAACAATGAAAAAAAATAAATAGCAAAATTTGTTAACACTACGTGAAATCATGAAAAAAGTCGATAAATATATGCTATAATTTATATAAGGAGGTCAATATGAAAAAACACAGTTTACTTAAATCTATGGTAATACTAGTATTATTAGTATTAATAGCATCATATTTCTTAGATGCCAGAGCAGGAGAAGTTAGTTATCTACCTTTTGGAGATATAGTAACAAACTATATTCAATCATATTATTACTTTTTTGATACATTAGTATTTATATTAATGGTAGGAGCTTTTTATGGAGTATTAAATAAGACAGTAGCATATAAAAAATTATTAGATAATATAGTTTTAAAAGTAAAATCAAATAGTAAAAGATTTATCTTTATATGCATTATAGTCTTTGCTTTGTTAACATCATTAACAGGTATAACACTTCCATTAATAGTATTTATACCATTTGTTGTATCTATTATCTTACTATTAGGATATGATAAATTAGTAGCAATATCTGCAACAGTACTTTCAATTTTAGTAGGAAGTATTGGAGGAATCTTTGTAACATTTAGAAGTCCTGGAGGTTATTCAGCAATATCTGGAACAACGTTTGAAGATCTTGCAGGAATAGATAAATTTACAAATATTATTCCAGAAATAATATTATTGGTATTAGGAGTAGCATTATTAATATTATTTGTTAATAAGCATATTAAGAATGTAGAAGAAAAGAAAGTAAAATATGAATTAAATGGTAATACAGATCTTTTGGTAGCTGAAGTAAAAGGAAGCTATAAAGAAGTAAAAACATGGCCATTAATAATAATCTTATCATTATTATTAATAATATTCATCTTAGGATTAGTACCATGGGATAGTTTATTTAAATTAGAAATATTTACAAAATTCCATACATGGATAACTGGACTTAATGTTAAAGAATTTTATATTTTTACAAGTATTATTTCAACAATGTTCCCAGCATTTGGTCATTGGACAGAACTTGGATCATATATGATGCCAATTATATTTATGTTACTTGCAATAATTATAATTAAATTCATTTATAGAGTAAAATTAGATGATACATTAGATGGTATGATTGATGGTGCAAAGAAAATATTACCAACTGCAATGCTTGTAACTTTTGCATATACAATATTAATTTGTACATATAATAATGGATTTATTGAAACAATAATATCAAATGCAAGTAAAGGTGGAGATATTAATTTCGTACTTGCAACATTTATTAGTATGATAGGTAGTATTTTACATGTAGATTTATATTATACAGTAGCAGGAGTATTTACTCCAATTATAGGAACAGTTACAGATGAAGCAATGTTTTCAGCATTTGCTCTATCATTCCAGACAATATATGGATTAATGGGAATAATTGCTCCAACAAGTTTACTATTAATATTTGCATTATCATACTTAGATGTTCCATATACAACATGGTTAAAATATATTTGGAGATTTGTACTAAGTTTATTTATAATAATATTTGCAGTATTAATAATATTATCATTAATATAATATAGATTTTCCAAAATATAAAATGATAGAATATTAAAAAGAGTATTATATATTAACATAATATTCTTTTTTTATTTATTAAAAAGGAATTATAAAATAATAAATTGTCAATATTTTGCTGCTTAAAAAAAGAAAAAATAGAACATAATATCATAGAATACATTGAAAGGGGTATTATATGATAGGAAATTTTAATGAAGAAGCACAAAAAATATTAGTAAATGCTAAAGAAGAAATGATAAATTTAAAGCATCCATACATTGGAACAGAACATTTAGTATTATCAATTTTAAAAAGTAATAGCAATTTAGCAAAAAGATTAAAAGAATATGAATTAACATACGAAAAATTTAAAAATGAAATAATTAAAATAGTAGGTATTGGTAGCAAAGAATCAGAATTTTTCTTATATACACCATTATTTAAAAAAATAATAGAAAATTCAATTTTAGATAGTAAAGAAAACAATAATGGTGAAGTTACCGCTGAGCATCTTTTTTCCTCTCTTTTAGAAGAGGGTGAAGGTATAGCAATTAGAATATTTATAGGTATGGGATTAGATGTAGAAGATATGTATGATGAATTTAGTAGTAAATTAATTAAGAAAAGTCATAAAAAAAATAAAAAATTATTAATTGAAGAATTAGGAGTAAATTTAACTGATAAAGCTAAAAATGGTGAATTAGATCCTGTAATTGATAGAGAAGAAGTTGTTTCAAGATTAATAGAAATTTTATGTCGACGAACTAAAAATAATCCTATATTAATAGGTAAAGCAGGTGTAGGAAAAACAGCAATAGTTGAAGAATTAGCTAGAAGAATTCAAAAAGAAGAAGTGCCTATAAATATTTTAGGAAAAAAAATAATTTCTCTTGATATGGCAAGTGCTGTCTCAGGTACAAAATATCGTGGAGAATTTGAAGATAGAATGAAAAAAATAATTAAAGAAATAGAAGAAAATGATGACATAATATTATTTATAGATGAAATTCATACACTAGTAGGAGCAGGAGGAGCCGAAGGGGCTATTGATGCTTCAAATATTTTAAAACCAGCCTTAGCAAGAGGAAAAATAAGATGTATTGGTGCAACAACATATGATGAATATAAAAAATATATTGAAAAAGATTCAGCATTAGAAAGAAGATTTCAAAAAATAACTATTGAAGAGCCATCAATATCAGAAACCAAAGATATATTATTAAAATTAAAACCTATTTATGAAAGATATCATCGTGTAAAAATAGATAATATAATAGTAGATAAAATTATAGACTTATCAGAAAAATATATTTATGATCGAAATAGACCAGATAAATGCATAGATATTTTAGATGAAGTTTGTTCAAAAGTTAGTATAAAAGAAGATAGAAGCATTAAAGATATAAAGAAATTAAAAGACACATTAAATAAAATAGATAAGCAAAAAAATAGTTTTATAATAGAAAATAATATTGATAAAGCATATGCATATCGTAAAGAAGAAACTAATATAATGAAACAATTAAATGAATTACAATTAAATTATAAAAGTAAAGTAAAAGAAGTTACAGTAGAAGATATAGCAACAGTAATAAATAGTAAGACAAATATTCCAATATATGAAATATTAGGAGATAATACAAAAGCAATCAAAATAATAGAAAGTAATTTAAAAAAACAAGTAATAGGTCAAGATAATGCAATAGAAAAATTAATGAAAATAACTAAAAAAATAAAATTAGGCTATAAAGATAATAGGTGTAATTCAATGTTATTTGTAGGATCATCAGGGGTAGGAAAGACTATGCTTTCTAAAATTTTTGCTAGTAATTTAGTTGGAGAAAATAATTTTATTAGATTAGATATGAGTGAATATGCTGACTCTACTTCAATTAATAAAATAATAGGTTCTCCAGCAGGATATGTAGGATATGATGATAATAAAAATATACTTGAAGAAATAAGAAATAAACCAAATGCTATAATTTTATTAGATGAAATAGAAAAAGCAAATCCATTAGTCATAAATTTATTGTATCAAATATTAGATTACGGAAAAATAAAAGATAGTAAAGGAAATATCATAAGATTTGATAATAATATAATTATAATGACATCGAATGTGGGATTTGAAAAAAATAAAGTAGGATTCACTGAATTAAATGATAATAACATAATAAGTAGTTTAAAAACAGAATTTAGCGTATCTTTTATAAATAGAATTGATGAAATAATAGTGTTTAATAATTTAAATGAAGAAGAAGTAACTAAAATAGTTAAAAATAAATTAAATACTATTAAAAATAAATATAAAGATAGAATAAAGATATCTATATCAAATACAGCATTAAAAGAAATAGTAAATGCAAGTTCATTTAATGAATTTGGAGCAAGAAGAATAGATAAAATAATAGATAAATATATTGAAAATTTAATAATTGACTCAATAATAGAAGGAAAAAGTGAAATATCAATCAAAGAAACATTAAAAATAAACGTTTAATTTATTTACAAAAAATTGTACATTTGTTATAATTATGACAGTAGTAGGAAGTGAAAAAATGAGAAGAAAGAAAAAGAGGAAATTAAAGACTGGTGTAAAAATATTTTTAGTAGTTTTAACTTTTGGAATAATAGGATTTGCTTCTTTAAATATTTATAATAAATACTTAAAAGATGATACAAATATAAAAGAATATGACAATAAAGATAAAGAAAAAGATAAAGAAAAGCCTAAAGATAATAAACCGAAAGAAGAACATTATGAAGTTAGTTTAATTGCTGTTGGCGATAATTTAATTCACTCATCATTATATAAAGATGCAAATAGACATGCTGGTGGAGCTGGATATGATTTTAAACCAATGTTAACTTATATTAAAAATATTGTAACAAATTATGATATAGGATACTATAATCAAGAAACAATATTGGGAGGAGCAGAATTAGGATTATCAGATTATCCAACTTTTAATTCCCCTTATGAAGCTGGGGATGGTATGATAGATGCAGGATTTAATTTAGTAAGTCTTGCTACTAATCATTCAGTAGATAGAGGAAAACAAGCAGTATTA
>CANPWS010000040.1 GCA_947584955.1 uncultured Bacilli bacterium
TAAATATGAAGATTCTTGATATGTTATCTAAAGAAGGATTAGAAGATGCTAATATTAGTAAGACATACACAGTAAAGTGGGCAATAACTACTTATAATATAGATAGAGGCGAGTATGATGCAAACCAAAGTGTATCAGGAGAAACAATATCAGTACTCATAAATGCATCAGCATCAGATATAAAAGAAGAAATAGGAAGTAAAGCTTTGGATACTTTGACAAGTCTAGGATTAAAAGCAAGAAGTGATGTACCTACGTTTGCAGAAACAGTACCAAAAATAGTATTTAAAGACTCTATTTTTAGTCAAACAAGCTATAGTTTAGTTCAAAGTTATAATACGCTTAATATATACTATACTTATGCCGATTCATATACCTTTGACGAAAGCACAGGATACTATAGTTTAGATAAATCAAGTGTTCAAGCAGGAATGTATAAAGATATATATGATAGTTTAGTAGGAAAATATATTGTATCATTAAACGGAAGTACCTCACCAAATATAGCAAATTATGAAAACTTAGCAACAATATATGAAATAACAAGTGCAGAATATATTCCTGAGGCTACTTCTAATCATATTGGACATAAAGTATTAAGTCAAGAAGCAAGCCAGTATGATAATTCAGCTTCAGGAATATATAAAGATAAAGATGATTTAGGAGACACTTATTATTTTAGGGGAGATGTTTCTAATAATTATGTATATTTTGGAGGATTTTTTTGGAGAATAATAAGAATAAATGGAGACGGAAGCATAAGAATAATATATGATGGTACTAGTTCACATAAAAATGGAGAAGTAAATTATGACAGAAAAATAGCGACTAGTAGTCTATATATAAAAGATCATGGAGATAATGCCTATATTGGATATATGTATGGAAAAATAGGAGCAAATTCTTACGATGAAACTCATGAAAACGTAAATAACAGTCCTATAAAAGAAGTAGTAGATAAATGGTATGAAGATAATATAAAAGATACTTTATATGAAGATTATATAGAAGATGCAATATATTGTAATGATCGAAGTTTAGTAAAAAGTCAAAATAAAGAAAATTATGGATATGGGAAAATAGTATCAAGCTATGCATTTACTGATAGAATGTATTCTACTCCAACATTCAAATGCCTTCAAGATAATGATAAATTTACAGTAAATGCTGACATTGGAAATGGAGCATTAACTTATCCTATAGGATTAATAACGGCAGATGAAATCATGTTTGCTGGAGGGAAAATGGTTAATAGTAATCAAATAGGTGAAAATGCTAATAGACATTATTATTTATATACAGGATTTTATTATTGGACAAATACACCTCATACATTTGATAATACACAACATAGTTCTGTATTTAGTATTCATAATAATGGATACATTAGAAGTAATTGGGGAAGTACTGGTTTTGGAATAAAACCAGTAATATCACTAAAATCAGATTCCTTAAAATATGGAACAGGAGAAATAACCAATCCATTTAGAATTACTAATTAGAAAGGTATAATTACCTTTTAATTTTTAATATTTATATATTTAAAAACTACTAATATTTAAACAGAATTAGACAAATAAACTCAAATAAATTAATAGACAAATATAAGTTAAAATGCTATAATTGAAATATAAAAAAGACATATTATATGGAGGAAAAAATGAACATATTAGTTACATTAAATTCTAATTATTTAAATGTATTAGTAGTAATGCTTAAATCACTTGCTATAAATAATAAACATAAAATATTTGATGTATATGTAATGAATGATTCATTGACTTTAAAAGATATTAATTATTTAAAAGAAAATGTATTAGAAAATATTAAAATTATTGATTTAAAAGTTAAAGATCATATTCTTGATAAAGCTCCTGTTACTAAAAGATATCCAAAAGAAATGTATTATCGCATTTTAGCAGCATATTATTTACCAAAGAAAGTAGATAGAATTTTATACTTAGATCCAGATTTAGTCGTAATAAATAAAATAGATAAATTATATAATCTTGATTTAGATAATTATTATTTTGCTGCAGCATCACATATTTGGGGAATATTACAAACATTTAATAGAATAAGACTTAGAATGGATAGTGGAGAAGTGTACATCAATTCTGGTGTAATGCTTATGAATATAAAATTATTAAGAAAAGAACAAGATAAAAATGACGTTTATAAATATTTAAAGAAAAATAAAAATAAACTTATGCTTCCAGATCAAGATGTAATAAGTGGACTATATGCAAATAAAATATTACCTTTAGATCCATATGTCTATAACATGACAGAAAAATTATTAAATCAAACATATTTTAGACCACATATAAGTGAAAGATGGATAAAAGATAATTCAGTAATAATTCATTATTGTGGTAAAAATAAACCTTGGAAAAAAGGATATAAAGGAAAACTTAATAAATTTTATGAATACTATGATAACATTATTGTAGTAAATAGGAGATGATTATTATGTATCATTTTATAGGAATAAAAGGTTCTGGTATGGCATCACTTGCATCAATATTAAATGATTTAGGATATGAAGTACAAGGAAGCGATATACCAAAGCATTTTTTTACAGAAAATGAACTTATCAAAAGAAAAATAGAAATTTTTAATTATAATGCTGACAATATAACTAAAGATTTAACGATTATTAAAGGAGCTAGTATAAAAGATGATAACGTTGAATTAAAAAAAGCCAAAGAAATAGGACTAAAAATTTTAGAATATAACGAGATGGTAGGAAAACTTACTGATATGTTTAAAACAATATGTATATGTGGATGTCATGGAAAAACTACCACCACGGCGATGATTGCTACTTCTTTAAGTGAAGAGTTAAAGATTAACTATTTAATAGGAGATGGCACAGGATATGCTAATAAAAATAATATTTTCTTTGCACTTGAAGCTTGCGAATATCAAAGACATTTTCTAGCATATAATCCATATTATACAATTATTACAAATATTGATTTAGATCATGTGGATTATTTTAAAAATCTTGATGATGTAATGGATGCTTATAGAACTTTTGCAAATAAAACTAAAAAGAAAGTAATAGCATGTGGTGATGATGATAATATAAGAAGGCTAAATTTAAATAAAAATATCGATATTATATATTATGGTATTAATGAATATAATAACGTAAAAGCTACTAATATTATATATAAAGAAGATGGTATAGAATTTGAAGTAATAATAGATTCTAAAAAATATGGAAAATTTAATTTACCAATTTATGGTGAACATCAGTTATTAGATGCTTTAGCAGTAATAACTTTAGCATATTTAGAAAATATCAAAAGTGAAAATATCAATAATAATTTAGCTAAATTTAAAGGTGCTAAAAGAAGATTTACGATAACTAGCGTAAAAGATAGTATTATTATAGATGATTATGCTCACCATCCAAATGAAGTATTATCTACCATTGAAGCAGCTAAACAAAAATATAAAAATAAAAAAATAATAATAATATTTCAGCCACATACTTTTTCAAGAACAAAAGAATTTGCAAAAGATTTTATAAAAATATTTAAAAGAGTTGATTATGCATATTTATTAGATATATTCCCTGCAAGAGAAAAACAAGAAGATTACAAAGAAATAACTAGTCATATTATTACAGATAATTTAGAAAATAGTGAAATAATAACATTGGAAGATGCTAAAAAATTGTCTAAATATAAAAACTCAGTATATTTATTTATGAGTCCTAATGATATTTCTAAACTAGAAAAAGATTTAATAAAAGAATTACAAAATAATTAAAACTATATTAAACATATACAAATAGATAAATGTATATGTTTTTACTTTTACTAAAAAAATAGCAAACAAGAAAATATTTCTTTATTTGCTATTTATATAAAATTAACCATTGTATATTCTACTTACATATATTTTACTATTACTTTTTTTCATAGTATTGAAATTTTTTTTAAGATATTTACTTTGAATTTGCTTTTTATATTCTTCCATGTCAGATTTTCTTTGTTTTTCTTCAGTTTTAGCTTTGGAATAAAAGATATCTAATAATCTTAAAATAAGTTCATTTTTAATATTATCGTTAAGTATTTTTATTAAAGGAATTAATAAAGGCTCTGAAGCTAAATTATTAGTATAATCAAATACACTTGATATTTCTTTTTCAATATAAGCTTCAACACTTGTTTTAGTTTCTGAATCTTTCATTAAATTAGTTACCATTAAAATTTCTTCACTAGAAACGCTTCCATCATTAAACTTATTAATTACTTTAAGAACATTTTTTTTGTATAATGCAATTATTTCATTAATAATAGAAAATAATTGAGTTTGATCATTTTCATCAATATTAGATAAAAATGATATTAAACCAAAATGTTTCTGATTATTTTTATCATAATCAACATTTTTAGCATTTTTTAATAATCTAGTAATTTCATTACGATCTTGAAAATTTAATACTTCTTCAATATATTTATCAAAATTTTCATATTTCATATAGCTTACATGAAGATTATTTATAACACATTTCTTTTTACTTAAATTACCATTTTCATCTACATATAAGTTTGTCTTTTTTAATAAAATCATATTAATTTTTGATAATTCCTTTTTATTCCAAATAATATTATTCATAACAATCACCTTTCTTTTTTAATAAATATTTATTATCTTTAATATTTATATCATTTAAATAATTTTTAAGACATTCAGTAAGTTGTAATTTAATACAATCATTACAAATTTTATTGGCTCTTTTTAATCTGCCGTTTTCATAAATACCATTGGTTAAATCTAAATATAATTTAATATTATCTTTTATATGCTTTTCTTCAATAGTTTCTTTAGAAGAAGATTTTAAAAATTTGATTTTATCTTCAATAAATTCTTTATTAGCTAAAGATAAAGTAATTTTTTCTGATAAATTATAAATTTCTCTTGCATATAATTTATATAATATAGTACAAAGTGTAAATATTTCTGTATAATCATTTCTATTTATATTAATAATATTATTAACAAAATTTATATATTTTTTATCTATTTTTTCATTTTCTATATTTAATTTAAGCTCTCTAATTTTATTAAATGAAGCTTTTATCTCATTTTTATCAGCATTATTAATAATTTCATTTAGTAATGGCATTTGCTTTTTTATAATTACATTCATGTTTTTTTCTAATATACTGAAATTATAATAATTTTTAAAGTTTTGATTAGCATCTGTAGTTAAATTCATTTTATTAATTTTTTTCTTGATTTGTTCTAATTCAAAAGTATTCCATTTATAGTCCATAAGTTATTTTTCCCCCCTTTTTTTTAAAACGGCTATTATAATAACATATAAATTATAATTTGTCAAATAAAATTTTAAACCAATAATTGATATAACCTAAAATAAGTGCTATAATTTATATACAAATTTATATTATATATAAGCAAGGAAGTGATAGTGTGGAAGATACTAGTATTAAAGAAGCTTATTATAATGCTATTGATATGTATAATAAAAGTGAAATAAAAAAAGCCAGAAATCTATTTGAAATTTCAAAAGATAATCCAGAATTTGAAATTAATACAATTATTAAATTAATTATAATAGATATACAAGAAGGTAAATATGATATTGCAAGAAAAAGACTTGAAACATTTTATAATAAAGAAAATAAAAATAATGATGAATTTAATAGACTTTATTCCTTGCTAGAAATTATTGAATATAACTTTGAAGAAAGCAAAAAATACGCTAAAAAACGTATTGAAATATCTGGTAGTAAAGATAGTATAATGTCATTAGCTAAAATTTATGCACAATTAGGAAATTATGATTTATCAAAAAATATATTTGAAAGTTTAATTTATGGAAATGATATTTATTCTTATCAGGCTCAAATGGAATTAATATATATACATATTATAAAAAAAGAATACGAAGAAGCTTACGCTATTTTAAAAAATATAAAAAATGATAGATTACCAATAAGTATTAAAAACAATTATGAAAATATTAAATTATATATTTTATATAAATTAGGGGTAATTAAAAATTTTAATGAAATAAATAATTATTATATCTATCAGCTTGTTAACAATGATGAAAATTATCTTTTAGAACATATAAAAAAACACAAAAAACAAAGTAATAAAGCAGAACATGGATATTTTTATAATAATATAAATTTAATAGATTTACTAAAAGAAGTAAAAGAAAAAATAAAAAATATGCCTCCAAATCATTATAATAATACTGATACGTATAGATTTAAATTAGAAAAAGAAATAGGTTATAACGGAAAAAGAATCACAGATGAAATTGGTGTAGTAACTATTTTAGAAACAAAAAAAATTTTAACAATGTATCCAATAAAATTGTCAGCTAAATATAATAATGAAAAATATTTAAAATTAAATAAAACTGATGGTGAAATAAAATGAATATTATAATTAATGAAATAGCAATAATAAAAGAATTATTATTACAAAGAAAAATAACAGAAGCAATCAATAAAATTATAATTTTATTAGAAAAAACACATAAAAATCAATATGAATTTTTAATAAAAGATTTAATAAAAATTGAATTAAAAAATAAAAGTGCAAATTATGATAATATCATAAATATATTATTACTTATTATAAATAACGAATACAAATTTAATATATCAGATTATATAATAAAATTTTATAATGAAGTAAATCAAAATAATTTTAAAAAAGCTAAATTGTATTTAGATATAATTTCTAAATCTTATATATTAGGAATTCAATGTGATATAACTAGAGAGTTAAATGAATTTTTAATAAAAAAAGAAACAAAAAATTCATTTTATGAAACATTAAGTTATAATAATTCTATTATAAATGCTATTAATAATACATATCAAGATGGATACATTTTAATAAGAAAAATGAAAAAATCATTGGATAAAGAATTAAAAAATATTTTAATATATAATAATAAAATAATTAGAAATGATATAATAGTAAATAAAGAAAAAATAACAATATTAAAGTTAATTAATTTATCTGAAAAAGTAACTAAAGAAGATATTATAAATAAAGCTATGAAAGAATATAATGAAAAAAATTATAATAAATATATAGATGAATATATATTTTTAATATCAGAAGATAAAAATAATGTTAATTATTATAATAAAATAGCAATAGGATATTTAAAGTTAGAAAAATATGAAAAAGCTAAATATTTTTTTACACAAGCTTATTTTTTAGATAAAAAAAATGGTAAAAAATCATTAAACTATGAAAAAATATTTGAGAAAATTGATAATTTTGAAAATAAAAAAATAGCAAAAGATAATTTTGTTAGTAAGTCATCAAATATTATTGATATTGAAAATCTATATAAAAGTTTAAATATTACTGATGATGTATTAGATTTAATTTATTCAATTACTAATGTAAATGAAATAGTAAAACAATTAGATTTTTCATATGAAAAGAAAAATATTTTAATACTTATTCTTGCTAAAGAATATTATCTTTTGGGAAACGATAATTTAGGTGATTCTTATTTAAGATTTTATGAAAAAACAAAAAATAAATCTAAAAGAACATTGAAGTTATATAATGAAATAAATAAAAATAAAAAATTTTATAAAAATAGAGAAGATAAGAAATTATATATTTTAAAAAAATAAGATAGTTATAGATATTTATAAAATGTAATATAAATATCTATTTACAACTAAAATTCATATGATATAATAAATTAAAAAGTAGAATGAAATTATATTTTATAAGGATGGTAAAAATGAAAGAAAAAGAAAGAATTATTGAACTTGTTGGAATTTTAAATAAAGCAAATTATGAGTATTATAATTTAGATAATCCTACTTTAACTGATAGAGAATATGATAGATATATGCAAGAATTAATTATGCTTGAAGAAAGATATCCAGAATATAAATTAGAATCTAGTCCTAGTCAAAAGGTTGGTACAATGGTAGCGTCAAAGTTTGAAAAAGTAACGCATGAAATACCAATGTTAAGTTTAGGAAATGTTTTTAACTATGAAGAAATAAAAGCATTTGATGATAGAATAAAAAAGGAAATAAAAAATCCTACGTATGTTTGTGAGCTTAAGATAGATGGACTTGCAGTTAGTTTAAAGTATGAAAATGGAAATTTAGTAAGAGGTGCAACACGTGGAGATGGTGTAACTGGTGAGGATATAACAAATAATGTTATGACAATTAAATCAGTGCCTTTAGTACTTAATGAAAAAGTTAGTATTGAAGTTCGTGGAGAAATTTATATGAGTAAAAAAGCTTTTAATACTTTGAATGAAGAAAGAAGTAAGAACAATGAAAGCCTTTTTGCAAATCCTAGAAATGCTGCGGCTGGATCAGTTAGAAATTTAGATTCAAATATTACTAAAGAAAGAAGTTTAGATTGTTTTATATATCATTTACCTAATCCCCTTGATTATGGAATTAAATATCATCATGAAGCACTTGAATATATGAAAAAACTAGGATTTAATGTAAATAATACATATAAAATATGTAAAGATATTTATGAAGTTATGAAATTTATAAAAGAATATACAGAATTAAGAGAAAGTTTATCATATGAAATAGATGGTATTGTTATAAAAGTAGATAATATTAGTTATCAAAATACTCTTGGATTTACTGTAAAAGTGCCAAAATGGGCTACAGCATATAAATTTCCTGCGATTGAGGTAGAGACAAGACTTATTGATATTTTATTTACTGTTGGTAGAACTGGTAAAATTACTCCAAATGCTATTTTTGAGCCTGTTAAAGT
>CANPWS010000041.1 GCA_947584955.1 uncultured Bacilli bacterium
AAAACATCATCTGTAAAGAAAACAGTACTAATAATATATTTTATAGAAATATTATTTAGTGCAGTATCTGTACTATATGCAATAGGATTAAGAGATTTAGCAATATCATTATATCTAGTATTAATGATTGCAGCACTAATATTTATATTTAAAACAGATATATTATATAAACATGAAAATACTAATAAGATTAGAAAATAAAAAGTCTAATCTTTTATTTTACAAAATAAATTTGACCCTAATTAATTAGTTATATTATAATTATATTAATAAATAAATCAAAAGGTGAGATTATGAAAAAAAACGTATTAATATGTAGTTATAGTTTATGTATAGGTGGTATAGAAAAATCATTAATTAATTTATTAAAAAATATAAATTATGATAAATATAATATTGATTTAATTTTAGAACAAGCTAGTGGAGAATTAATAGATGAAGTTCCATCTAAAGTCAATATAATGGAATATAAACCTTTTAAATTAAAAATTAAACTTATTAGAAAATCTTTAAATTATTTAAAACAATTAAAATATAGAATACTATTAAAAAATACATATGATGCATCAATATGTTTTGCTACATATTCTTATCCATCAAATCTTTTAACTAGATTAGCTAGTAAAAACACAATATTATATATACATAGTGACTATACAAAAATATATGATGAAGAAAAATTAAAGAATTTTTTTGATACTAGAAATATAAATGATTTTAAACATATTATATTTGTATCAAATGAATCTAAAAATAACTTAATAAAGTATTATCCTAATATTGTTAATAAATCAAAAGTTATAAACAATTTAATTGATATAAATGATATATTAGAAAAATCTAAAGATGATATAAAATTACCTTATAATAAAAAAGATATTAATTTATTATTTGTAGGAAGATTAGAAGAAGAATCTAAAAATATTCTTTATCAGTTAGAAATAATTAATGATTTAAAAAACAAGTATAATAATATAAAATTATATATTATAGGTGATGGTAAAGATAGAGAATTATATGAAAATTATATAAAAAGTAATAACTTAGAGAATTATGTTAAATTATTAGGTTCAAAAATAAATCCTTATCCATATATTAAAAAATGTGATTATATATTATTAACTAGTAACTATGAAGGATATCCAGTAATATTTAATGAAAGTATAGTATTAAAAAAAGATATTATATCTACTATTGAAATAAGTGATGAATATACACATATAGGTAAAAATTTTGGATTCTTACTTTCAAAGAAAAAACAAAATTTTATTAAATCTATAGAAGATATACTAGATAATAAATTAACAAAAAAAATAAATATCGATATGGATAAAATAAATAAAAAAAGATTAAAAGAATTAGAGATGATTTTAGATGAAGAATAAAATAAAATTTTCAATAATTGTTCCAGTATATAATGTAGAAAAATATATAAATAAATGTATTGATAGTATACTAAGTCAAACATATGAAAATTATGAAATTATTATTGTAAATGATGGATCAATAGATAAAACAATAAAAAAATTAGAACAATATAAAAATAATGATAAAATTAGTATTATTACACAACCTAATCAAGGACTAAGTGCAGCTAGAAATACTGGAATAAAAAAATCAAAAGGAATATATTTATTATTCGTAGATAGTGATGACTATATAGATGATAAATTATTAGAAAATATAAATAAATCTTTAGATAAAGATACTGATATAGTACGTTTTCAAGCTAGAACAGTAGATGAAAAATATAATACAATTAAAGAGTATAATGAAGAATCTTTTAATCTAAAAACAGATGATGCAATAAGTAAAATAGTTAAATATCATTTTGTTGAAACAGGATGTTTATATTGTATAAAAAAAGATTTATTAATAAAAAATAATTTAAATTTTGATGTAGGATTCCTACATGAAGATTTTGGTCTCATACTAATTTTATTAATATATGCAAATAAAATTTCATCAATAAACTATATAGGATATAATTACTTAATAAGAAATAATTCAATAATGAATGAAAAAAATATAGAAAAAACATTAAAGAAATGTAATGATTTAATAACTCTAGGTATAAGAAATATAAATATAATAAAAAATAGTAATCTATTATCAAAAGATATATTATTAAGTTATATAGCAAATTCAATATTAATAAAAGGAAGAGAATTAGATAAAATTAATAGAAAAAATTATTATAAAAAAATAAAACAAAATAATATTGATAAATATATTATAAAAGATACTTTATCAAGAAAAATAAAATATATAATATTAAAAATAAATTATAATTTATTTTTAAGGGTGATAAAATGACTAAAGTAAGTATAATTGTTCCAACATATAATAGAGAAAAATATGTTAATAGATGTTTAGATAGTTTAATAAATCAAACTCTAAAGGATATAGAAATAATTATAGTAGATGATGGTTCTACTGATAATACAAAAAATATAATTAATGAATATAAAGATAAAAGAATTAAATATATATATAAGGAAAATACTGGAATAGGTGAAACAAGAAATTTAGGAATAGAAAATGCAATAGGAGAATATATAAGTTTTGTTGATATAGATGATTTTCTAGATAAAACTATGATAGAAAAATGTTATAATAAAGCAATAAATGATAACTTAGATATAGTAATATGTGATTATATAGAGATAAATGAAGAAACTACAGAACAAAAACAAATACATTTAATGGAATTTAATAATACAACTTTAGAAGATTTACCAGAATTAATTAATAAAACAAATTTAGGCCCATGCAATAAGATTATAAAAAGAAGTTTATTTAAAGATAATGTATTTCCAACTAATATTAAATATGAAGATATGTCATTAGTTATTAAATTATATAAAAATGCTAATAAAATAGGTAAAATAAATGAATATCTATCTTACTTTTTAATACATAAAAATAGTGAAACTACTACTGTAGATACTAAAATATTTGATATATTTAAAAGTTTAGATATAATAAGAAATACTTTAAAAGATAATTGTTTTAAAGAAGAATTAGATAAATTAATAATATCTAAATTAACTGATTATAATATTCAACAAAGATATCAGAAAAATAAAAATATTGCTAATAAATTTATTGATGAATCTTTTAAATATATAAAAAAATATTGTACTAATTATAAAAAGAATAAATATTTTAAAGAAAAAAGAATAAAAAGTATAATATTAAAAAATAAATCTATTACAAAAATATATTGTAATTTATATAGATATATTTATAAATAATATTTTTTTTATTTTTTAATAAATAATATTTTAAATATAAAAAGTAGATTTTTTTACTGTAATTGGTTATAATTATTAAAGAAAGAGTTGGTTTTTTTATGTTAATTAGAATATGGAAAAATTTTAAAAGATATACCTTTTTAATGAATCAAATGGTATCAAGAGATTTTAAAGTTAAATATAAAAGAAGTGTTTTAGGAATATTATGGAGTTTATTATTTCCATTATTACAAATGAGTGTAATGGCTGTAGTATTCTCACAAATGTTTAGATTTAGAATGGAAGGAGTAAACTACTTAGTTTATTTAATGACAGGTTTAGTAATATTTAACTATTTCTCAGAAGCAAGTAATACAGCAATGACTAGTTTAGTAACTAACTTTGCTTTAATGAAAAAAGTATATATACCAAAATATATATTTCCATTATCTAAATGTATATTTGCAACAATAAATTTTTTATTAACATTAATACCATTATTATTAATAATATTATTTTCAGGTGATGCAAACACACATTGTATAATAAATATATATTATATATTCTTACCATTTGCATACTTATGTGTATTCTTATTTTCAGTTGGAGTAGGTTTTATATTATCTACAATATCAGTTTTTTTAAGAGATATATTCTATATATATGGAATTATGTTAACAATGTGGCAATATTTCACACCAACTTTTTATGATATAAAAATATTAACTCCAAGCCTACAAAAATTATTTTATTTAAATCCACTATATCATTATATAGATTTTACTAGAACTATTATACTTTATAATAAAATTCCTAGTTTAAGTAATTGGTTATGGTGTGGAGGTACTGCATTATTCTTCTTTATTACAGGATGTATTATTTTCAAAATAAAACAAGATAAGTTTATATAATATGCATAGGAGGTAAATTATGATAAGTATCAATAATGTATCTATGGATTTTGATTTAGGAATAGAAAGAGATAGTTCATTTAAACAAGTTTTTATAAATATATTATCTTTTAAAAAGAGAAAAAAAGATATTTTTAAAGCTTTAGATAATGTATCTTTTCATGTTGGTCGTGGAGAAGTAGTAGGTTTAATAGGAGCTAATGGAGCTGGTAAAAGTACTTTACTTAAAATTATAAGTGGAGTAATGAAACCTACTAAAGGGGAAGTTATTGTAAATGGTATAGTTTCTCCAATGATTGAATTAGGAGCAGGATTTGATATAGAATTAACAGCAAGAGAAAATATATATTTAAATGGAGCAGTGTTAGGTTATTCTAAAGAGTTTATAGAATCTAAATTTAATGAGATAGTAGAATTTTCTGAATTAAAAGACTTTTTAGATGTACCTGTAAAAAACTTTTCATCAGGAATGACAGCTAAATTAGCATTTTCAATTGCAACAGTAGTTAATCCAGAAATATTAATAGTTGATGAAATACTATCTGTTGGAGATATAAAATTTCAAGAAAAAAGTAAAAATAAAATGCTTGAAATGATTAAAGGAGGAACAACTGTATTATATGTATCACATTCATTAGAATCAATAAAAGAATTATGTGATAAAGTTGTATGGTTAGAACAAGGTAAAGTTGTTGAAATTGGAGATACAACAGTATGTGATAGATATTATAAAAAACAAATGAACAAATAAATAGGAGTATATATGAAAAAAAATATATTAATATGTTTAGAACAACTAAATATTGGTGGAGTAGAAACGGCAGTATTAAATTATGCTATAGGTTTAATAGAAACTAATAATGTTTATGTTTTATCAAAAGATGGAATATATAAAGAAATATTAGAAAATAATAAAATTAAAAGTATTAATTTTGAATATAAATTAGAAAATATAATAGATAATAATAAATTAAATATAGTAGAAGAAATAATAGATAAATATAAAATTAATGAAGTACATATACATCAAATACCATGTATAATGTATTTAATACCAATACTATTAAAGAAAAAAATACCATATATAGCATTTATACATTCTAATGTATTAGGAAGTTATGAATGGTTTATGAAAACATATTCAATATATAACTATTTATTACCACTTTATTTTAAAAATGCTAATCTTATTGTAGCAATTACAAAAAGTTCATTTGAAGAAGCTAATAAATTATTTAAATTAAATAATAAAGATGTTATTTATTTAAATAATAGTATTAATTTAAAACTATATAAATCAAAAAGTACAGTAAAAAATATAAAAAACTTTTTATTGATATCAAGATTTAGTAAAGAAAAGAAAGATAGTATTTTTGCTGCTATAGATTTCTTTAAAAGTTTAAAAAATGATAACTATAAATTAAGTATTATAGGTGATGGTGAATTAAAAACTAAAATAAAAGAAAAAATCGAAGGATATAATAATATTTGTTTATTACCTCAAACTAATAATATAAGTGAAATAATAGAAAATAATGAGGTAGTAATTGGTATGGGAAGATGTATTCTCGAAGCAATAGCACTAGAAAGAATACCTATAATATCTAGTTATAATAAAACTATTAATATAATAACTAAAGAAAATATAGAAGAAGCAAATAAATATAATTTTTCTGGTACAAACTTTAAAGAATCTAATATAGATAAAAACTTTAATAATATAGATATTAAAAAAATAATAAAAGATAATTATTCTTATGTAGAAAAAAACTTAAATATATCAAATAATATAAATAAGATAAGTGATATTAAACCTATTGATGAATATTGGTATATAAACGAATTTGAACTATTAAATCAAATATCAACTTTAGAAAATAAACTAAATGAATTAGATAAAGAAAAATATTTATCAGAACAAAAATTATATAAAGAAATAGAAGAATTAAAAAGAAAAAATAATGAATTAGAAACAAAGCTTTCTAAAAAAATTGGAAGTAAAATTAAAAGAGTAATAAAAAAGGTGATAAAATGATAGACTATAAAAAAAGACCGGGAAATGAAATATATAATATAGGTAAACTTAAAAAAGAAGAAAATATAACAATAAGTATTATTACACCTTTTTATAATGGTGGTAAAACTCTTGAAGAAACATATAGAACTGTAGTAAGTCAAACATATCCTTTTTTTGAATGGATAATTGTAGATGATGGATCTAAAGATGAAGAATCTTTAAAGATTTTAGATAAAGTACAAAAAATGGATAAAAGAATTAAAGTATTTTATAAAGAAAATGAAGGACCATCTGTAGCAAGAGATTTTGGTATAAATAAATCTGATGCTAATTCAAAATATATATTTTTCGTAGATTGTGATGACTTAATGGAAAATACAATGTTAGAAGTTTTATATTGGACATTAGAAACTCATCCTGATGCATCTTTTGCATATACAACTATGGTAAATTTTGGAGATGCAGAATATACTTGGGAGAAATATTTAACAGTTAGACAACAAAAAGAAGAAAATTTAATTTGTATAAGTTCTATGATAAAAAAAGAAGATTTAATTAGTGTAGGATGCTTTGGTATAAAAGAAAAATCTATGTATGAAGATTGGAATTTATGGTTAAAACTATTGGCAGCCGGTAAAAAACCAATTAGAGTAAATGCTCCTATATTTTGGTATAGAATAAATAATACAGGTGAATTTTCTAGGGCAAAACAAAATCATGAACGAGCTATGGAATTTATAAATAATTCTGCAGCAAAAATAAAAAGAGATGTAGAGATTATACAATTTCCTAGAGCAGGGCAAATAGCACCTTTAATTAAAGAAAGAAATTTAATATTACCAAAATATAAGAGTGATAATAAAAAGAATATATTATTTATATTTCCATGGACTATCTTAGGAGGAGCAGATCTTTTTAACTTAGAATTAATTAAAAGATTAGATAAAGATAAATATAATATTATTTTAATAACAACACTACCTAGTAATAATGAATTAAGACATGATTTTAGTAATGAAATAAATGAATATTATGATTTAACAACTTTTTTAGATAGAGAAGATTATATAAATTTTGTTGATTACATAATAGATTCAAGAAACATTTATACATTATTTATAGGTAATAGTAAAATAGCTTACTATATGTTACCTTATTTAAAAAATAAATATGAAAACTTATCAGTTATAGATTATATTCATTCAATAGATTTTAATGATCCTAAAGGAGCTTTTGGAAGATGTACACAAGATATGGATAAATATATTGATAAAACTTATTGTTGTAATAAATTTACAAAGAATCAGTTACAAACTTTATTTAATAAAAAAGATGTTGAAGTTATATATATAGGTACAGATGAAAAAAGATTTAATCCAACAAAATTTAATAAAGAAGAAATAAAAGATAAATATAATATTCCTAAAAATAAATATATAATATCTTTTATAGCAAGACTAGCTGAAGAAAAAAGACCTCAAATGTTTATACAAATTGCAAAGTATTTATTAAATAAAAGAGATGATTTACATTTTATAATAGTTGGAGATGGTTACCTATATAAAGAAATTTCTAAAGAAAAAACAAAAAACATATCAGTATTAGGATCACTAATGAATACTGAAGAAATATATGCAATAAGTGATGTAACTGTAAATACTTCAAGATTAGAAGGTTTAGCTTTAACTTCATTTGAATCATTATCTATGAATGTTCCTGTATTAACATCAGATGTAGGAGGACAAACTGAACTAATAGATGACAATGTAGGAAGAGTAGTACATTATAAAGAAAATCAAACAAAAGAAGAACAATTAAAAGAAGTACAAGAATATTGTAAAAAGTTAGAAGAAATATTAAGTAATTTAGATGAGTTAAAATCTAATTGTAGAAATAAAATTATAAATGAAAAATATACATTAGATAATATGACTAAAAAAATAGAAAATATATTTGATACTATAAAATCTAAAAAAATAATTAATATAGATAATGCTAAATTAATATATGAACTATCCTTAGAAAATTTATATCTTGAACATTTTTATAATACTAAGAATTACTTAGAAAATAAATTTGGAATAGAACTAACAATGGATAATAAAATAGTAGAAAAAACTAAAAAACAATATATAAAAGAAAAAATATATAATTTTTTTAGTAGTTATAATTCTGTTAAAGAAGCTAAACGTATTTTAAACTTAATGCATATAACTTATCATTTAACTTTTGGTTTATTAAAAAATATAATTTACTTTATAAAATATTTAATACTAGGAATATATTCATTTATTATGATAACATTGAAAATAATTAAGAAGAAATTTATAATTAATAAAATAAAAAACATTCTATCATAAACTAATGATTTCTTTCATTAATTTACATTTTAAAATATACATGTTAAAATAATTATGTAGGTGAGATGATGAAGGACATAAAACTTTTTTTTAGTAATCTAAAAAAATATAATAAATATGCTGTAAGAGGTGCTAAAGCAGAATTAAAAAGTGAAGTAGCCGATTCTTATTTAAATTGGCTATGGTGGATAATAGAACCAATATGCTT